>JAQYLW010000023.1 GCA_028719825.1 Spirochaetales bacterium
TGATAAGTTTGTTCCAAACCTTAAAAGAAAGTATTTAGAAACCGTTCGTCCTTATCTTATGGAGGAATTTAAGTATAAATCACCAATGCAAATTCCTTGCATTAAAAAGATTACCGTATCGGTTGGTTGCGGAGATGCCAAAGATAACAAGAAATTTCTTGACGCTGCCGTAAAAGAGCTTGAGCAAATCACGGGACAACATGTTCTCAGAACAAAAGCAAGAAAGGCTATTGCAAACTTTAAAATACGTCAGGGAATGGAAATCGGTGCAATGGTAACTCTTAGAGGAGAGAACATGTGGTTCTTCCTTGAGCGTTTGATTTGTATTGCTCTTCCTCGAGTTCGAGACTTTAGAGGAGTTAAGAAAACTGCATTTGATGGTAGAGGAAACTATTCTTTGGGTATTACCGAACAGATAATATTCCCTGAGATAGATTTTGATAAGATTGAGCGCATAAGTGGGCTTAATGTTGCGATAGTAACTACGGCTACAAACGATAAAGAAGGCTTTGCTCTTCTCTCTTCGCTTGGTATGCCCTTTCAGAAATAAGGAATACATCACATGGCAAAAAAATCATTGATTGTAAGAGCAAAAAGAGAGCCGAAATTCAGCACACGCAAAAACAATCGCTGTGCTGTGTGCGGTCGTCCTCGCGGTTATATGCGCGATTTCGGTATTTGCAGAGTTTGCTTTAGAAAACTTGCTTCCGAGGGACAGATCCCCGGAGTAACAAAATCAAGTTGGTAGGAGGAGAAATATGTCAGTAAGCGATCCTGTAGCAGATATGCTGTCTAAAATTAGGAATGCCTCTATGGCACGTCATGAATCTGTAGATGTTTCTTCTTCAAAAGGAAAACTTGAAATTATCAAGATTATGAAGAGCGAAGGATACATCGCAAATTTTAAAGAGATTGAAGTGAATAATTTCCCATATCTCAGAATCTTTTTAAAGTATGACGAAAAGAACAACCCCGTTCTTCACGGATTGGAAAGAGTATCTACACCCGGAAGACGTATGTATTCCGGTTATAAGGATATGCCGCGTGTTTACAATGGTTTTGGTACATTAATCGTATCCACTTCCAAGGGTATTACTACCGGTAAAAAAGCGGCGGAAAACAAGGTTGGCGGTGAGCTGATCTGTAAAATGTGGTAAGAGGAGACAAGAATGTCAAGAATCGGAAAATTGCCGGTTGCAATTCCATCCGGCGTAAAGTTCTCATCTGATGGTGGCATCCTTACCGTTGAAGGTCCAAAGGGTAAACTGACTCAAGTTTACGAACCTTATGTAACTTTCAAAACAGAGGGTAACGAGGTCATTGTTTCAAGAATCGATGAGAGTAAAGAAGCAAGGAGCAGACATGGTCTTTACAGACAATTGTTAAAGAACATGGTTGTTGGAGTAACAGACGGTTATACAACTGTTTTGGTTATCAATGGTGTCGGTTACAAGGCTGAATTGAAAGGAACAAACGTCCTTTTGCTTTCATTGGGTTATTCTACTCAAATAGAGTATATGATCCCTGAAGGAATCAAAATGAGTCTTGAAGGACCTACAAAAATTATTGTGTCCGGAATTGATAAACAACGCGTCGGACAGGTTTGTGCAGAAATTCGTTCTCTCAGAGGACCTGAACCATACAAGGGTAAGGGTATTAAATACGAGAAAGAAACTATCAGACGTAAGGTCGGAAAGAGCGGCGTGAAGAAATAAGAGGTATAATAGATGGATGCATTAAAATTAAAAATTAAAAGACATGAAAAAAGGAAGAGACATATTCGTCTTTCGGTTTCAGGAACTGCAACCCGTCCTCGTATTTCTATTTTCAGAAGTAACCTTCACCTGTATGGTCAGGTTATCGATGATGAAAGAGGTGTTACGCTTTGTTCTGTCGCAACCGTACAAAAAGAATTCTCTCAATATAAAAACAATGTAAATGATGCTGCTATCCTCGGAGAGGAGCTTGGTAAAAAAATGATTGAGAAGAATATTAAATCAGCTGTTTTTGATAGAAATGGATATTTGTATCATGGCGTAGTTAAGTCCTTTGCAGACGGCGTTCGCAAAGCGGGCGTAGTATTCTAAGGGGAGCGATTTATTTATGGCAAAAAGAGAAAAAGCACAAAGAGATAACAGAGAACACGAAGAAAGAAAAGAAGATAAGTACGTAGAAAAACTTATCGCAATGAATCGTGTTTCCAAGAGTACAAAGGGAGGACGTACAATATCATTTGCCGCTCTTATGGTTGTCGGTGATAAAAACGGTAATGTAGGTTTTGCTCTCGGAAAGGCTAACGATGTTTCAGAAGCTATAAAAAAGGCAACTCTTAAAGCTCAGAAATCCATGAGAAATATTTCATTAAAGAGAGTTTCATCACCAAACGGTGAAGTTGTTAATGTTACAATTCCTCATGAGATAATCGGTAAATTTAAAAGCGCAGAGGTTGTACTTCGACCGGCTACACCCGGTACGGGAATTATTGCAGGAGGTCCTGTAAGAGCTCTTTGCGATGCAGTAGGTATTACCGATATACTTTCTAAATCCTTAGGAGCAAATAATAAGAGTAACGTTATCAAAGCAACTCTTGATGGATTTTCAAAGCTTTATTCGCCCGATTGTATAGCTAAGGGACGTGATAAACGCATTAAGGATATGTGGGGTTGATCATGGCAGAAAAGTTGTTAAAAATCACATTAAAAAAGAGTTTGATAGGTTCTTTACCAAAGCAGAGAGCAACAGCTGCGGCTTTAGGACTTGGAAAAATTTCAAGTTCTACAATACGTAAGGATAATGGTGTTACTCGCGGTATGATAAGAAGAATTGAACATTTAGTATCAGTTGAGGAGGTATCCTGATGGCTGAAAATTACACATGCGGTTCAATAAAAGCGCCATACGGTGCTAATAGAAAAAAAACTATAGTCGGACGTGGTGCATCTTCTAAGGGTAGAACCTCAGGACGCGGCTCAAATGGACAGAATTCGCGTTCAGGCGGCTGTGTAAGACCCGTATTTGAAGGCGGTCAGATGCCGTTGTACAGACGTGTAGCTCGACGCGGTTTTTCAAATTATCCGTTTAAACAGGAATACCAGGCCGTTTCTCTTTCAGATCTTGATAGGGTATTTAATGATGGAGATGTTGTATCTACAGAATCTCTTAAAGCTAAAAAACTCATTAAGGGCGTAAACACCCAAGCAAAGATTTTATCAAACGGAACTATCAGTAAAAAGCTGATAATAGACGGTGTTAAGGCTTCTGCGTCAAGTCTTGAGAGCATAATTAAAGCCGGTGGCTCTGTTAAAGAGGCTGAGGCTCAAAAAGAAGAGAACTAAAACATATGGCAAATTCACTTGTAGAAATGATGAGAGTTAAAGAACTTCGTAAAAAAATAATTATTACGATTCTTTTACTCATTGTTACAAGAATAGGAACGGTTATTCCGATTCCGGGGGTAGACCCCGTTGCACTTAGAGCAGCTTTTCAGGGAGCACAGAACGGCGCTGTGGGGCTTACAGAGTACCTTAACTTTTTCTCCGGCGGTGCCTTTTCAAATTTCTCTGTATTTATGCTTGGGGTTATGCCTTATATTACGGCACAGATTATATTGCAGCTTTTGATGATTATCATTCCCTCGCTCAAAAGGATGGCTCAAGAGCCTTCCGGGGCAAAAAAGATTCAAAAGTACACAAGATGGGGAACCATCATTGTCTGCGTTCTCCAGGCTCTTATGGTAACTGCATATGCAAATATCATAGAGGCTCAAACGGGAGTTAGTGTTATAACTCCTTCATTTTCAAGGGGTGCATTTACTGCGATTACTTTAATTGCTTGTACCGCAGGCACCATGGCAGAGGTTTGGATTGGAGACCGAATAACCAATAGCGGCGTTGGAAACGGTATTTCACTTTTAATTTTTGCCGGAATTGTTGCTCGTATTCCCGAGGGAATTGCTACTCTCATATCGGGTATTCAAAAGGGAGATATAAACATTATCAGCGTTGTTATTCTGCTTGTGATGTTTGTAGCTCTTGTAATTCTTGTGGTTTACGAGGAAAAGGGTGTTAAGAAAATATTTGTAACTTATTCAAAGAGGGTTGTCGGAAGAAAGGTTTATGGAGCTCAAAGCACACATATTCCTTTAAAGATCAATCCGTCAGGTGTTATACCTGTTATTTTTGCATCAGCACTTTTAACACTCCCCATTCAGATTGCATCAACATGGGGTCCAAATGTTCGCTGGTTACAAAGGGTTGCAGATTATCTTAATCCTCAGGGGTGGTTGTATATAACGCTTTATACAATTTTGATAATAGCGTTTGCGTTCTTCTATACCCAGGTTACTCTCAATCCTATTGAGATAGCAAAGAACATTCGCGATAATGGGGGTTCCATTCAGGGTGTAAGGGCAGATAAAATGGAAGAGTATCTTACAAAAATACTCAACAGAATAGTTCTTCCCGGAGCAATCTTTTTGGCGTTTATCGCATTGGTTCCAACCTTGGTACAGTTAATATTCAAATTCCCGCCTAACGTTGCAATGCTCTTTGGTGGTACTTCTTTACTGATTCTTGTAGGAGTTGATCTTGATACAATGAGATCCATTGAAGGAATCATGAAAATGCACCACGGAGAAGGTTTTGTTAAGAAAGGTAAGGGTGTAAGAGGTCTTTGATAAGGAGGACGAAGAATGAAGGTTAAAGCAAGTGTAAAGCCTATTTGCAGTAACTGCAAAGTTATTAGGCGAAACGGTGTTGTTCGCATTATATGCAGCAACCCAAAACATAAACAAAGGCAAAAGGGGTAATAAATGGCGCGTATTGCTGGTGTAGATTTGCCTAATAAGGCAGCTAAAATTGCTCTTACATATATCTATGGTATCGGAAGAACTTCTGCAATGAATATATGTAAGAAAACAAACATTGATCCTGAAGTGAGAATTAATACGCTTTCTAGCGATGATATTGCTCTTTTAAGGAAAACAATTGAGGACGAATACAAGGTTGAGGGATCTCTTCGTTCCGAAGTTGCACAGAATATTAAATCTCTTATGGATATAGGTTGTTACCGAGGTTTAAGACACAGAAAGGGACTTCCCGTTCGTGGTCAAAGAACCAAAACAAACGCTAGAACCAGAAAGGGTAAGAGAAAGACTGTTGCAGGTAAGAAAAAGTAATAGGGGGTAGATTGAATGGCAGTTCAAAGAAAAAAAGCAAAAAAAATTGTCACTGAAGGGAATGCCTATATTCAGGCTACTTTCAATAATACTATTATTACAATTACCGATGTTAACGGAAATACAATTTCTTGGGCATCAGCCGGAGGTCAGGGATATAGGGGCGCAAAAAAGAGCACTCCGTTTGCAGCTCAGACAATTATGGAAGCAGCAGCAAGAAAAGCTCTTGATACCGGTCTTAGTGAGGTAAATGTTTATGTTAAGGGTCCTGGTAGCGGACGAGAGAGTGCAATTCGTGCTCTTGGAACCGTTGGA
This sequence comes from Spirochaetales bacterium, assembly GCA_028719825.1. Taxonomy (GTDB): domain Bacteria; phylum Spirochaetota; class Spirochaetia; order Sphaerochaetales; family Sphaerochaetaceae; genus UBA9848. The sequence continues at coordinate 5,491 of JAQYLW010000023.1, forward strand.
CTTAAAGTAAAGACGATTAGAGATGTCACTCCCATTCCGCACAACGGATGTAGGGCTCGTAAAACTCGTCGTATTTGATAGGGGAATAGATTATGGCAAGATATTTAGGACCAAAATGTCGTTATTGTCGTGCAGAGCATCAACCTCTTGGACTCAAGGGCGAGAGATGCCTATCCGGCAAGTGTCCGCTTAGAAAGCAATCCGGAAGTGCACATTCTGGACTTCCAGGAAGAGATCCAAAGGTTCGTTCAAAGAAACCTACGGACTATGGTATTCAGCTGCGTGAAAAACAAAAGCTTAAGAGAATATACTGCATGCTTGAAAAACAGTTTAAACTTACTTTCAAAGAAGCTGCACGCCTTCCCGGAAAAACCGGTGATAACATGATCAAACTGTTGGAAAGAAGACTTGATAACGTTGTTTATCGTCTTCATTTTGCACAGTCTCGTTCACAGGCATCACAACTTGTTTCTCACGGACATATTTTTGTAAACAATAAACGCCTTGATATCCCATCATACCTTGTAAAGCCGGGTGATGAGATAAGCATTGCTCCAACTTCAAAAAAGCTTACTCTTGTTCAGAGCAATCTTGAACCGTACAGCAAGAACAACAACTGTGAACCTTGGTTATCTCTTGATACAACAGAGATGAAGGGCAAGTTTATTTCTGTACCTGAAAGATCTGATGTTCGTGAACTTGAAAAGATTAACGAGCAATTGATAGTTGAGCTTTACTCAAGATAAGGGGGCTTAAATGGTAAGAAAAAATCTTCTTAAAGGGTTGGTTATTCCGCATGATACAGACTATGTAGTAAAAGAAGAAGAAACCTCATCATCAGAGAATCCTACTTATGGTCGTTTTGTTGCTTATCCTTTTGAAAGAGGAATGGGAACAACCATAGGTAACGCCTTAAGACGTGTGTTATTATCAAGCATACAGGGCTATGCTATAAGTGCGATAAGAATCACTGTTAAAGGCGCTGATGGAACAACCCACCAGGTTTCTAACGAATTTGAAAGCATAGATGGAGTAAAGGAAGATATTGCCGAAATTATCGCTTCACTTAAGTCGCTTGAAATTAAAGCAAATGAAGAGGATGAGGATAAAACAATAGTCTTCTCTGTTTCCCTCAAGGGGCCCGGTAAATTAACCGGTGCCGACTTTGAAAAAGCAGGGGTCAGCATCATGAATAAAGATATTCATGTACTTACTCTTGAAAAGGGAACGGAACTGGAAATGGAAGTTCAGATAGATCTCGGACGTGGCTATTTCCCGGCCGAACTGAATGATAAGTATAAAGAGCAGTACGGTGTTCTTCCTATAGATGCGCTGTATTCTCCCGTAAAGAGGGTGAGATACAAGGTTGATCCTACGCGTGTCGGACAGAGAAACGATTATGATAAGCTGACTCTTGAAGTGTTTACCGACGGAACGGTATCTCCATCTGATGCTGTTGCTCAGGGAGCTCACATACTTAACACATATCTTTCGGCTTTTGTTAATTTTGATCCATGCGCAATTGTATCAAATGAAGTGATTGACGAAAATGATGCAAGAATCAACAATATACTCAACACATCGGTTGATGTTCTTGAGTTGTCGGTTCGATCAAGCAATTGTCTAAGAAGGGCAAATATTAATACTCTTTATGATTTGACTCAGAAATCTGAGTTTGATATTGCTAAGGAAAGAAACTTTGGTAAAAAATCATTGCTTGAGATAAAAGAAAAACTAAAGGAATGGGGATTGAGTTTTAATATGAAGGATTATTCTACCGCCAAGGTACCTAAGCACAATCTTCCACAAGTAGAGAAGGATGAATAATTATGCAACACAGAATTGGATTTAATGATTTATCGCGCAGTGCGGCAGAGAGAAATGCACTCATCCGCGGTCTTGCGACGTCGCTTTTAAAGTATGAAGTGATTGAAACAACACAGGCTAAGGCAAAAGAGGCACGCAGACTTGTGGAAAAAATTATAACTCGCGCCAAAAATGCCAATAAAACCGTCGCTTCTCTAACGGAAAAAGGCACTCCTGAAGCTCTTCTTCAGGCTAAGGCTATTAACGTACACGCTCACAGAATGGTAAAGCGCTACCTTTATTCGGAAGAAGTAGTTGCTAAAGTTTTTAACGAGCTTGCAGTACGCTATGAAAACAGAAACGGTGGTTATACCAGAATCCTGAAAAAAGGATATCGTAAGGGAGATGCAGCATCTGTTGTCCAGTTTTCGCTTGTAGATCACAAAGATCTTACATTTGAAAAGAAAAAGGACAAGAAGGGCGACAAAAAAGCTTCCAAAAAGGCTCAGGGAGTAAAGAGAGAAGCTAAAAAAGAAGCAAAGGTTAAAAAGTCAAAGGACGCCGGAGATGTTAAAAACACCGTCAGGAAGGCCATGAACTCTAATAAATCAGTTTAAGCATTCTTAAACCGATTGTAATACCACTGATAATGATTGATCTTTATCAGTGGTTTTTTTTTATAAAAAAAAGGCAGATTGCTCTGCCCTTTATGTTTTTGATTCTTTATCGAATAATAAGCTGATCTCTCTCAGGTCCTACAGAGATATATTTAATTCTTACCCCTATAAGCTCCTCAATTCTTAATATATATTTCTTAGCTTCCTCCGGAAGGCTTTCCCAGGTTCTACAGTCCTTTGTGGATGTCATCCAACCTTTTACAACCTCATAATTTACGTGAGCTCTTTTCTGTGCTTCTGTGTCCGGCAGATAGTCTGTTGTTTTGCCGTCAACAGTATAACTCGTTGCAATTTTAATGGTGTCAAAATCATCAAGTACATCAATTTTAGTAATAGCTATATCCGTAAAAGAATTAAGGTATGCGCTTTGTTTCAATGCAACAGCATCAAGCCATCCGCATCTTCTCGGACGTCCCGTTGTTGCTCCGAATTCGCCTCCTATTCTTCTAAGCTTTTCGCCGACATCATCAAATAATTCGGTAGGGAAGGGCCCACCTCCAACTGAGGTTGTATATGCTTTTACAATTCCAACAACGCTTTTGATTTCTCTAAAAGGAACGCCTGAAAGCGCACATGCTCCTCCTACGGTGGTGCTTGATGATGTGCAATATGGATACACACCCCAGTCTATATCACGCATTACGCCCAATTGTCCTTCAAGGAGAATTGTTTTGCCTTGTTTTACAAGTTTTTCTATTATGGGCAGACAGTCCTGAATTTTATCCTTGAACTTGTTCTTCCAAACCATGGCTTTGTCAAATATGTCTTTTACGGTGTATTCGGCAAGGTTGTAGTTTTTAAGCGTTTTGTTCTTAGATGACAAAAGGTGTTCAATTTTATCTTTTAATATATTTTCATCTAAAAGCAGGTCGCCGGCACGCAGTCCTATTCTTGATGCTTTATCGGCATAAGTCGGACCGATTCCGCATTTTGTAGTTCCTACTTTGTCATTTGATTTTCTTGTATTTTCTTCTGCACCATCCAAGTCTTTGTTGAAGGGGAATATTAAATGAGCCCTTACGTCAATGAAAAGATTATTGTGGAATTCTTCGGGAATGTTTTTGAGCTCGTCAATCATCCTGTCGAAATTTACAACAGTCCCAGCCCCAACTATATTTATTGTATCCTTAGAAAAGATACCCGAAGGAATAATATGCAAAGCAAATTTTCCATATTCATTTATAACGGTATGTCCTGCATTATCTCCACCCTGATATCTAATAACTGCATCCGCTTTTGAAGCAAGATAATCTACAATACGACCCTTGCCTTCATCTCCCCACTGTGCACCTACTACGGATATTGCACCCATTCAGTTTTCCTCCTTATGTATTAAATCTATATCCAGCTCCGCTATATACGGTAGAGTTCTGAATCTTTCTCTATAATCAAGCCCATATCCTACTGCCCATACATCAGGGGAGGAGAAGCCTAAATAGTCGAGTTTTACATCAGCCTCGTGCTTGATCTCCTTTGTCAAAAGAACAACATTTTTTACGCTGTGTGTTCCTCGTGCAATGAACATTTTATTTATGTATTCAAGCGTATAGCCCGAATCTAAGATATCCTCTACTATCAGAACATCCCTGTTTTGCTGATCCTCTCTTGTATCCATAATCATACGAACACTACCTGATGACTTGGTTGTTTTCTTCTTGCCGTAAGACGAAACTGCAATAAAGTCAATAATGTGAGGAATGGTTAGTTCACGTGATAAGTCTGAAAGAAAAATAAACGAACCCTTTAAAACACCAACTAAGATAATCGGCTCTTTTGCATCTTTAAAATCTTCATCTATTTGATGCGCAAGTTCTTTTATTCTGTTGGAAATTTCATCTCTTGAAAAAAGAATCCTTTTTATTCCACGAGGCAGTGCGTTGTTATTCATTTAAAACTCCTCGTAAGAATGATAAAATAGGACATCATTCTTACTTATAAATTATAAAGAATATAATTTTTAGTTTCAATAGCTTATTTTATTGTCGTTTTTACTATAATTTTTATGGAAATCAAACACGATTTTGATATAGAATATATTCCGGTGTTAAAAACATCAAAAAAATATACTTTAAATATTGACTAAATATTCTAAATGACAATAGAATATACGATGTCATATTGCCGTCTTCCGGCTTTAGTGCCCTTGTAGCTCAGTCGGTAGAGCGCAACCATGGTAAGGTTGAGGTCGGCGGTTCAATTCCGCCCGGGGGCTTTATGACAATAAAAAGGAGATAATAAATGGCATCGTCAAAGAAAAAGGGGCCTGTAGAAAAAATTGCTCTTCAGTGTAGTGAGTGTAATCGTAAGAACTATACAACAGAGAAAAATAGAAGAAATACACAAGGTAAGATGGAACTTATGAAGTATTGCCCGTTTGATCATAAACATACTCTCCATAAAGAAGCGAAAATAAAATAAAAAGATATAGGTCAGTAGCTCGAACGGTTAGAGCACTGGTCTCCAAAACCGGGTGTTGGGGGTTCGAATCCCTCCTGGCCTGAATCTATATCATAGAGGAAGCAACAGTAATGAAGTTTGTAAATTACATTAAAGACTGTGCCAGAGAAATGAAAAGAGTATCTTGGCCTACAAGTAAGGACGTTTTCCATACAACTCGCGTGGTTCTTGTTTCTACAATAATCATTGCCGCCGTGCTGGGGCTTGTTGACTGGTTGCTTCTCAACGGCGCGTTCCTTATTTTTGGGAGATAAAGGTATATGGCAAAAGGCTGGTACGCAGTCCATACTTTTTCAGGATGGGAGCAGAAGATAGAAGCGCAAATTCGTTCAATGATGGAAGATGACAACAAATTGGGCGGATGTTGTTTTGATGTTAAGGTTCCTATCAGAGTAATTAAAGAGAACAAGGACGGTAAGCAAAGGGAACGTAAATCAAAAATTCTGCCGGGATATATTCTTATGGAAATAGATATGCCGGAAGATTTTGAAGAGATTAAGCACATAATATTTTTGGTTAAAAGCATAGAGGGAGTTACCGGATTTGTAAACGCAACAACTGCCAGGGGTTCAAAACCTATTCCTTTAACGGCAGCCGAGGTAAAAAACATCTTTGAACTTACCGGAGAAATCAAAAGCACAACAGCCGACGAGATGTTTAATACCTTTGAAAAAGGTGATCGCGTATATATCAAAGCAGGTTCATTTGCTTCATTTAACGGCGTTGTTGAAGAGGTATTAAAGGAGAGGGGGCGATTAAAGGTATCGGTTGAGATATTCGGTCGCCCGACTATTGTAGATATCGAAACCTCTGACGCAGAAAGAATATAAAAAAAACGTGGGAGGTACAAAGTACCGTTTGAACCACAAAGGAGAATATAATGGCTAAAAAGGTAACGGCCGTAATTAAATTACAGTGTCCTGCACAAAAAGCAACACCGGCTCCACCAATCGGACCGGCATTAGGACCTCACGGAGTATCTGCTCCTCAATTCGTTCAGCAGTTTAACGAGAAATCAAAATCATTTGAACCCGGACTCGTTGTTCCTGTAGTTCTTACAGTTTATGCTGATAAAACATTTTCATTCATTTTAAAGACACCGCCGGCTGCAGTGCTTATCAAAAAGGAATTGCATCTTGATAAGGCATCAGGTGTTCCAAACAAAGACAAGGTTGGAAAACTTACTCAGGCTCAGCTTGAAAGCATAGCCAAGGCAAAAATGGCTGACCTTAACGCAAATGATTTGGAAGCTGCAAAAAAAATAATTGCGGGAACTGCCAGATCAATGGGTGTGGAGGTTGAAAAATGAAAAGAGGAAAGAAATATCAGGACGCTGTCAAAAAGATAGAAAAAGGTAAGCTCTATTCCATAAATGAAGCTTCTGAACTTGTAAAATCATTATCATATGCCAAGTTCGATGAAAGCCTTGAATTGCATGTAAAGCTTTCACTCAAAAAATCACAGAGTGTTCGAGATACTCTTTTGTTCCCTCATAACTTTGGAGAGGAAAAGAGAATTCTTGTTTTTGCCAGAGATGACAAGGCTCAGGAGGCAAAGGAAGCTGGAGCTACATATGTCGGCGATATGGATTTGATTGAAAAAATCAAAACCGGTTGGGATGAGTTCGATGTTTGTGTCGCAACACCTGATATGATGAAGGATGTTGGTAAACTCGGTCCTATTCTCGGTCGTCGCGGTCTTATGCCAAACCCCAAAACCCACACTGTAACAATGGATATAAGAGGGGCAATTGCAGAGTTGAAACAGGGAAGAGTTGAATTCCGTTCCGATAAATCGGGCGTTGTTCACTTAAAGGTTGGAAAACTCTCAATGAGTGCATCGGATCTTGCTGATAACACAGCTCTTGCATTAACGGAAATTGCAAAGAAAAAGCCTGTTGATACTAAAGGTGTGTTTGTTCTGTCCGCAGCCATATCCGGGACTATGACTCCCGGAGTCGCATTAGATTCGGCTATAGCCAATGCATAAGGAGTAAGGGGAAATGTCATACGAAGCTAAAATAACAAACGAAAAGAAAGAAAGCGTTAAAGCTCTTAAGGATGAATTCTCACTCTTTGACGGATATGTATTTGCTGACTATCGCGGATTGACCGTGGAAGAGATGAAAGCATTAAGGAAAACTCTTTTAACCCTTGATTCATCACTCAGAGTAATTAAAAACAGATATGCAAAAATTGCATTTACGGATTTGAATGCACCTGTTAAGGATGAGGATTTAAAAGGACCTACGGCTGTTGCATACGTAAAAGGTGACAGGGGCAACGAAGTTGCTAAGGCTCTGTTTAAGGCGTCCTCCGACACAGGCAGGCTCAAGGTTAAAAGTGCACTTATTGATGGACAGTATTTTGATTCTGCATCTATCGAAGCATTTTCTAAACTGCCGTCAAGAAACGAGCTTATTGCTTCTCTTATGGGTACAATGAAAGCACCTGTTCAAAAGCTTGCTGCTACGCTTAAAGCGCTTGAGGAGAAATTATCGTCATCAGCTGCATAAGATGACATCACAATGTTTCAAACAAGGGGACATCAGGCTCAGTTTTAGCCATCCTGTTGTTCCTTGAAAAAATACAATATGGAGGGAGATAATATGGCAAAAATCAGTCAGGAAGAGATGCTTGAAGCAATTGCTTCAATGAGCGTCATGGAGATTGCTGATCTTATTAAGGCAATGGAAGAGAAGTTCGGTGTTACAGCCGCAGCTGCAGTAGTAGCAGCAGGTCCTCAGGCAGCAGGTGCAGCAGAAGCCGCCGCTGACGAGCAGACAGAATTCACGGTATTCTTAAAGAGTGCCGATCCTGCAAAGAAGATTGCTGCAATTAAGGAAGTTCGCGCAATTACGGGACTTGGACTTAAGGATGCTAAAGATCTTGTTGAAAATCCTGCAGGTGGAAACATTAAAGAAGGTGTTTCTAAAGAGGATGCTCAAAAGATGAAGGCTCAGTTAGAAGCAGCCGGTTGTGTTATTGAGATTAAATAACTTGTATAAAGAAATTTTTTGTATTAACAAAATTAATAGTTTTACCCTAAGGGACATTTGTCACTTGGGGTAAAACTATATTTTAATTGTCCGGATATAGGCTATTCAGACGCGGTCCGATGGGGGATTTCGAAGCGCGCCTGTTTATTAAGGAGATGGAATGGCAGATAGTATAAAAAATCGTAAACGAGAGTGTTTGGGAGAGGCGATTCAAGACGTTTGTGAAATACCAAATTTAATTGGTATTCAGTTGGATTCCTACAAGAATTTTTTACAGTTGGATAAAATAGGAACTCCTGAAGGACCTAATCCGAATGAAGGACTGGAATATGTATTCAGATCGTCGTTTCCGATGGAAAGCCAAAACGGAGATTTAGTTCTTTCATTTAAGAAATACCGTGCGGAATTTAACAAAGACAATCCGCGTCTTGACGAACTTGTTTGTAAAAAGAAAGGTTTAACCTATTCAGTTCCAATAAAGGCAACAATAGTATTGAAAAACACTCGTTCATTGACTTTCTTTGAAAAGGAAGTGTTCTTCGGTGATATACCTCTTATGACAGATAGAGGTACGTTTATTATAAACGGAACTGAAAGAATTGTTGTTTCACAGATTCACAGATCTCCGGGAACCATAGCGCAAGCTGAAAAAAACCCCCAAAACGATAAGAAGGTTTATTCTTCACGCATTATCCCTTCCAGAGGAAGTTGGATAGAATTTGAAATCGATGAGCACGATGAAGAGGATACAAAACACATCGGTGCTTACGTTAAAATTGATAGAAAAAAGAGAATATTGGCAACTCTATTCCTAAGAGCCATGGGGCTTTCGGGGAGAGAGGAAATTGTAAAAGCATTCTACGACAGCGAAACACTTTCTCTTTCACAAAAGGACAAAAGAAACTTTGTCGGTAGAGTGTTATATAAAAATTGTTATGGTAAAGACGGAAATAAAATCCTTCGTGCAGGCGACAGGCTTAATGCAATAGAAGTGGATAAGCTCTTAAAAGCCGGTATAGACAGCGTAGATGTCATTGATCTTTCCGGTCCTAACGGAGGAATGAAATACGAAACCATAATTCAGTGTTTTGAAAAAGAAGAAGCATATATCAACCGTGCCGACGGAGATGATGAGCCCGATATAAAGGCTGTTTTGAAAGAAGTTTTCGATGGCATGGGGCGAAATGAAATCATTCCAAACTCGGAAGTTGAAATTGAGGCTTTAAGAAGAAAATTCCAAAGTACCTTCAATGATGCCAATCGCTTTGATCTTGGCGATGTAGGAAGATACAAGATCAATTCCAAATTCCATGTAACCGAAAGCGAAAGGTACAAATCACATACACTTACAATTCAGGATTTTATAGATACAATCTCTTATCTTGTAAGGGTGTCGCAGGGCGATGAACCCATAGACGATATTGATCACCTTGGCAACAGACGTGTTCGTTCCGTTGGCGAGTTGCTTACAAATCAGTTGAAAACCGCATTCATCAAGGTTGCAAACACCGTTAGGGAAAGAATGTTAAGCGCAGATCCCGACAATGTAAGACCGCAGGATTTAATATCCATTAAACCCATAGTAGCTTCTATCAAGGAGTTCTTCGGATCATCTCAGCTGTCGCAGTTTATGGATCAGACAAACCCGCTTTCCGAATTGACTCATAAAAGAAGAATTACGGCATTAGGTCCGGGCGGACTTAACAGAGAAAGAGCTGGATTCGAGGTGCGAGACGTTCACTATACTCACTACGGCAGAATGTGTCCTATTGAAACACCTGAAGGACAGAACATCGGTCTTATTGTAACACTTGCAAACTATACAAAGGTTAACGAATACGGATTTTTGAAAACACCTTACAGGGTTGTAAAGAACGGCAAGGTTACAAAGGAGATCCAATATCTTGATGCAATAGAAGAAGAGGACTACTATATCGCCCAAGGAACTGCAGCTTTAAACAAGGACGGTACCTTTAAGGAAAGCGATGTTCCCGTAAGAAAACGAGGGGATTACAGCAAGCAGAAACCGCAGGATATCAGCTTTATGGATGTTTCGCCTAAACAGGTTATATCGGTTGCGGCATCCCTTATTCCGTTCTTAGAGCATGATGACGCAAACCGTGCTCTAATGGGATCGAACATGCAGCGACAGGCTGTACCTCTTTTGTTCCCCGAAGCTCCGCGTGTCGGAACCGGAATGGAGGGAGCAACGGCTTATTACTCCGGTGTTCTTCAAAAAGCGCGTCGTTCGGGAACCGTTGAATATGTTTCTGCAAGCAAGATTATAATTCGCCCGGATGAAAGTGAAATAAAGGGTGAAAGAGATGAGTATCAACTTTTAAAGAATCAAAGAACCAATCAGGATACGTGCTTAAATCAGCGCCCTATAGTTAACAACGGAGATCACGTTGAAAAGGGTGATGTTATAGCAGACGGACCGGCAACCGATGGTGGAGAGCTTGCACTCGGAAGAAACATCCTTGTGGGCTTTGTTCCATGGAACGGATACAACTACGAAGATGCCGTTTTGATTTCAGAGCGTGTTGTAAAAGAGGATATCTATACCTCCGTTCACATAAGTGAGTTTTCAATTGATGTAAGAGATACAAAGCTTGGAATGGAAATACTAACTCGTGATATCCCAAGTACTCCCGAAAAATTACTTCGACCGCTTGATGATGACGGAATTATTAAGATCGGTACGCATGTTAAGGCAAACGATATTCTTGTTGGTAAGGTTACACCTAAAACAGAGGGTGAGCTTTCTCCGGAATTTGCATTGCTTTCGGCAGTGCTCTCTGAAAAAACGCGCGAAGTAAGGGATTCATCACTTCGCGTTCCACACGGAACCGAGGGTGTTGTTATAGAGGTCAACCGTCTTTCAAAAAAGGACGGGGATGAGCTTCCTCCGGGTGTTGAGGAGCAAGTAAAGGTTTTAATTGCCTCAAAACGCAAGCTTCGACAGGGAGATAAGATGGCAGGACGACACGGAAACAAGGGTGTTGTATCAAGAATTCTGCCTGAGGAAGATATGCCTTATATGGAGGACGGAACTCCGCTTGACGTATGTTTGAACCCACTCGGTGTTCCTTCACGAATGAACATAGGTCAGCTTATGGAAACCCAGCTTGGATGGGCCGGAGTAACGCTTAACAAATGGTACGAAACGCCTGTATTCCAAAGCGCAACTATGGATCAGATTGAAGAAGAGATGCAAAAGGCAGGCCTGCCTAAAACATCAAAGCAGTGGTTGTATGATGGCCGAACAGGTGAAAAATTTGTAAATCCCGTATTCTGCGGCTACATTTACTACCTTAAGCTTCACCATCTTGTTGACGACAAAATGCACGCTCGTTCAATAGGTCCTTATTCTCTTGTAACTCAGCAACCGCTTGGAGGTAAGGCTCAGTTCGGAGGACAGCGATTTGGTGAAATGGAGGTTTGGGCATTGGAGGCATACGGTGCTGTGAACACACTTCAGGAAATCTTAACAATAAAATCAGACGATGTTAACGGTCGTGTAAAGGTCTATGAGAGCATTGTTAAGGGCGAGCCCACAAGCAGCGTAGGAACTCCTGAGGCATTTAACGTGCTTGTTCAAGAGGTTAGGGGTCTTTGTTTGGATATGGAAGTTTTTGATTCTAACGGAAAACAGGTTCCTCTTACGGAAAGAGACGATGATATCATTTCAAACAGAATTAAAACAAACTAAGGAGGAGAGGAAATGAAAGATATTCAGGATTTTAATAGTATAAGAATTAAACTTGCTTCTCCCGAAATGATAAAGAAATGGTCATACGGAGAGGTAAAGAAACCCGAAACAATAAACTATAGAACACTCCGACCGGAGAGGGACGGACTTTTTTGTGAAAAGATATTCGGAACAACAAAGGAATGGGAGTGTTATTGCGGAAAGTTCAAATCCATAAGATACAAAGGAGTTATATGTGAACGCTGCGGAGTTGAGGTTACAAGCAGCAAGGTGCGCCGTGAAAGAATGGGGCACATCACTCTTGCATGTCCTGTTTCTCACATATGGTATTACCGCTCATCTCCAAGCCGCATAGCGCTTTTGTTAGGTATTACAAAAACTGATTTAAGAGCCGTTCTATACTACGAAAAATACATAGTTGTTTCTCCCGGAGATACGGATCTTAAAGAGAAGATGATTCTCTCTGAAGAAGAATATGAGAAGAACATTTCAATTTGGGGTGAAGGGGCATTTACGGCAGAGATGGGTGCAGAAGCCATTCGATCTCTTTTGCAACGTATAAACCTTGATGAAACCGCAAAAAGCCTTCGTGAAACACTGCACCGCAGCGAGAAGGAACTCAGAGGGGACAGCACAAAAAGAGCTAATTTATTAAAAAGAATAGAAGTTGTAGAGAAATTCAGATCATCCGGAAACAGACCGGAATGGATGATTCTTACGGTAATCCCCGTAATACCTCCCGATCTTAGACCAATGGTGCAGCTTGACGGAGGACGTTTTGCCACATCCGATTTGAACGATCTCTATCGACGTGTTATAAACAGAAACAACCGTTTACGCCGTCTTTTGGAACTGCACGCTCCAGAAACAATTGTCAGAAACGAAAAACGATTGTTACAAGAAGCAGTAGACTGCCTGTTTGATAACAACAGTCAGCGCCGTGTTTTAAAGGGAACTTCAAGCCGTCCGCTTAAAAGTCTTAGTGATCTGTTAAAGGGTAAAACAGGCCGTTTCAGAATGAACCTGCTTGGTAAACGAACAGACTACAGCGGTCGAAGCGTTATCGTTATCGGTCCTGAACTTCGCCTTCATCAATGCGGTCTGCCTTCTCTTATGGCCCTTGAATTGTTTAAACCTTTCCTTATTAAAAGGCTGTTAAGAGATGAGATAGTTCCCAATATTAAAAGAGCAAAGGCTCTTGTTGAAAGCGGAGCGCCTGAGGTTTGGAATATTCTTGATGATGTTGTTAAGGAACACCCTGTTCTATTGAACCGTGCTCCTACTCTTCACCGTTTGAGTATTCAGGCTTTTGAACCCGTACTTGTGGACGGAAAAGCAATAAAGCTTCATCCGCTTGTTTGTCATGCGTTCAACGCAGACTTCGATGGAGACCAGATGTCCGTTCACGTACCGTTAACAGCAGCAAGCCGAATTGAGTGTTGGACTCTTATGCTTTCAAGCACTAACTTGCTTGACCCGGCAAACGGAAAGCCCATTGTATTCCCAACTCAGGATATGGTTTTGGGTATCAACTATCTTACACGCGGTTTTGAGGACGAAGAGCAGAAGTCTAAGAACGAGTACAAGTATTTCGACAATGTTTCCGAGATACAGCTTGCTATAGACAACGGCAGTATTACATATAACAGATATATCAAATATAAGGTTCCTCAGACTGGCGAAAAAATTATCACAACTCCCGGTCGTGTATTATTCAACGATGTCCTTCCCGAAGGTATTCCTTTCCAGAACAAATGCTTTGGGGACAGTGAACTCAGAGGTCTTATAGCCGATACGCTTAAGAATACGACAAACAGCTTAACTGTTAAACTGTTAGATGCAATTAAAGATGTCGGATTTAAATATGCAACTCTCTTTGGAGCTACCATCGGTCTTAGCGATATGATTATTCCAAAATCAAAAACTAAGATTATAGAGGACGCAACTGAAGAGGAGAACAAAATTGCTCGTCAATTTAAAAGCGGTGTTATTTCAAGAGAGGAACGATACAATAAGGTTGTTGGTCTTTGGAGGGAAACTTCCGAAAAACTCAGTAACGACCTTATGGAAGAGCTCAAGGCGGATCAGCACGGATTTAATCCGCTTTATTTAATGGCATCTTCCGGAGCACGAGGAAGTAAAACGCAGATTTCGCAGCTTGGCGGTATGCGTGGTTGTATGGCACGACCTGACGGAACGATTATTGCTTTCCCGATTAAATCAAACTTCAAAGAGGGGCTTTCAATTATTGAGTTCTTTATATCAACAAACGGTGCACGTAAGGCATTAGGAGATACTGCCCTTAAAACCTCAAGAGCAGGACACCTTACAAGACGTCTTGTAGATGTATCTCAGGATGTTGTCATCGGTGAAGAGGATTGCGGAACAATAAACGGAATAGAAGTAAGAGCCATCAAAAAAGGCGATGAGATTGAAATTCATCTTGCTGACAGAATTAAGGGAAATTATACCCTTGATAATATTTACAATCCGTACACAAATGAACTCATTGTAGGAATCAACGAAGAAATCACTGATGAAAAGGCTGAACTCATAGAGTCCTTAGGAATAGAAAGTGTACTTGTTCGCTCCGTACTTACATGCGAAAGCAAGCACGGATTGTGTAAGAAGTGCTATGGACGAAATCTTGCTAACAATAGGCCTGTTGATATCGGTGAGGCTGTGGGAATAATTGCTGCACAGTCAATCGGACAGCCCGGTACCCAGCTTACCATGAG
>JAQYLW010000024.1 GCA_028719825.1 Spirochaetales bacterium
TTGCTTTTTGCCCTTTTTAGCAGATAAAAGCGCATATTCTACATTCCTTAAAACGGTCATATTTTCAAAAAGAGCATAATTTTGAAACACGATGCCCATTTTTCTTTTTGATGGCGAAAATGAAGTAACATCAGTCCCGTCCACTGTCACTGTTCCCTCATCCGCTTTTTCCAATCCTATTATTATTCTTAACAGCGTTGTTTTCCCGCACCCGGAGGGACCTAAAACCGACACGAATTCGCCCTGATCAATATAAAAGCTTATGTTGTTCAATATTTTTTTATCATCAAAGGTTTTGTATAAATTTTTAACTTCTAACTTGTGTGACATCAGACATCCTTTTGGTATGATAGTATCAAATATTTTAAATGATTTACAGATATTCGATAGTTGTCAACTTCATGAAATTTTCATCAAGCGCCTTTATTATTCTGTTGACTATAGTACGCCTTATACCTATATCAAAGGGAATACTGGGATCCTGATGTGCTTCGTTTAGCTTTGTTCCTATAATGAAATGAATTTGATCGCTGTCCAACAAAAGACGTGATATTTTCTTTACAGCATTCTCTTTTAATGCAGTAACCGAAAGCTTTTCCTCAAGTACCTTAAGAACGGCATTTAGGGTTAACATCCCTTCTGATACTATATCTATTCCTTCCATTGTAAATGTAGGGGGAATATCCTTTGAAACACATGATAAATCTGCCTTCATTTCCCTGTTGAGAACACGTGAAACAATTTTTGAAGTGGTTCCGCCGGCTACTATTATCTTTCCGTCAAAGTTTTCTATTTTCTTTTTTAATTTGATATCGTTGTCCATAGTATAGGGAGGACCCGATACAAACAGTGTTTTTCGGGGGTGCCGTGCATGGATTACAAGCACTGTTATATCATCCTTTGGCTTGTCGTTATCCAATGAGGCAGCCTTTAATGCAAGGGCCTTAGATAAACTACGTGATGAAATGTCAGGGTTCTTTTTTATCTCCTTTGCAACAAAAGTCGCAACTCCTTCACGCCTAAAGCCTAAGGGATGATTTGTGCCAAGCCCCGACTGTGTAATTCCGTCTGAAAAAATAATAACTCTGTCGTCGATATCAAGAACTATATTTGATTCGTAGAGTATTTCTTTTTTAAACGCAAGCGAGCGATTTAATGTAATTTTTTCCCTTTCTATCTGTTTTTGTTCGCTCTTATTAAAGAATAGGAATTGAGGATTGTCGTATTCAACAATTCTTACGGTGTTATCCTTAAGGGATGAAAACCTGATGTCGGCAAGCGTGAATGTTGAGTATCCTATGCCCCTTTCTTTACACACCGGCAATGTGTTCATGGTTATTTCCGATCCCTTTATAATACCAACGGGCGAAAAGCAGAAATTATGAGCCATATGCGATGCCATGCTTGCTATTACGTTTGCTTTAATCCCCGATCCAAGTCCATCGCTTAATGTACAGACTATCTGATGCTTAATTCTGTCGCGTGAAAGGAGGATGACATCCCCCGATATGGCTTCTCCATCCTTTTTTATTTGGTAATAGTCAGCATCAATATATATGTCATTCATTTTTCTGTTCAAGCTCTTTAACCCTTGCCCTGAGTTTTTCAACTTCGTTAATTAATGATGAAATTACAATTTCCATTTCTGCCGCTGTTTCGCCAAGGATTGACGCCATTTCCTGAATATTTACAAGGAGGGTTTTTTCTGTTGTATTCTTAGCATTCTTAATAATTTCATCAGTATTTAAGGTTTGATTTTCCATATTTTGTCCCTTTATTAATTATATATTAAAACTCATCTGTTATAAACGCCCCCACCTCACCTAAAAAGATAATTGAATAAGAGAGTTCAAAATCGGATTTTTTCAAATTGACAAATGTTTTATTAAAACTCAGCTTTATTGAAACACGGCTATTTAAGAACATATAATATTTTTATGACATACGATTCTGTTTTTAATATTACTCGTGAAGAATTGCTTTCATTGTCTGAAAAAACAAAGGAATTTCATTATTCGTGCTTAAGAAAATGGCTCTCATCAGCATGTGATGATTTTGACAAAATGACAACTTTGCCAAGCGATCTTAGGGATAGATTAAAAGAACGATATAACAGAGTGTATTCATCAGAGGTTGTTGAAATTAAAGAAGATATAAACGCAAAAAAACTCCTTATTAAACTTTTTGACGGCGCCTATATCGAATGCGTTTTGCTTACGGATTATAAAAATAACCATACAGCCTGTCTTTCATCAGAGGTAGGCTGCCGTATGAAATGCGAATTTTGCGCAACAGGCAATATCGGATTTAAAAGGGACTTGTATTCTTTTGAGATAATCGAACAGTTTTTTCATTTAAAAAAGGTGTGTGAAAAAATAGACAGAATTGTTTATATGGGAATGGGTGAGCCCCTTTGCAATTTCAATGCCGTAAAAGAATCAATACTGTATTTCAAAAACGAATGTGGGCTTTCTGCAAGGCGTATTACCGTATCAACATCCGGTTATGTAAAAGGAATAAAGGAATTGGCAGATGCGAAGCTTGGTGTAAAGCTTGCAGTTTCCCTTGTAACGGCCGACGATGAGAGCCGTGAAAAACTCATGAGCGCCGCTCGATTATATCCGCTTGATGAACTTAAAAAAACACTGTTGTACTACAAGAGTAAGGATTCTCAGCGCATTGCATTGGAATACTGTCTTATAAGCGGAATAAATACGGATTTATCAAGCGTGAAAAAAATCAGTTTATTTGCCGATAAGCTTGTTTACAGCCTTAATGTTATCCCGTGGAACACCATAGAAAACCTGCCGTTTAAAACACCCGATAATAAAGAAATAGAAGCATTTACAGCTTTATTGAAGAAATATAACATCCCATTTACAATCCGCGAATCAAAGGGACAAAAGACATACTCAGCCTGCGGAATGCTTGTTGCAAAACATAAATAGCACAAAAGCAAACAATATTCTATAATTATTATATGGCTATGAATCAGGACGCTATTATTAAAAAAATGCGTGATATAGAAAATAAGCTTATCACGTATTCAGAGGCTTATTACAAGCATAACCGACCTTTGGTAAGCGATGGTGAATACGACAGGTTGTTCGACTCTCTTGTAGAACTTGAAAAACAGTATCCGGAGCTCAAAAATCCCCTATCCCCTACCGTAAAGGTTCAAAGCGACCTTGATTCGTTTTTAACGGAAGCAGAACACACGGTTCCCGTGCTTTCTTTGGACAAAGCATACTCCGTGGATGAGATAATGGCATTTGTAAACAGATGCAAAAAGGAAGCATCTAACAAAATCTCGTTTACGCTTGAAGAAAAGATAGACGGTCTTTCTATTGTTCTATACTATTCAAAAGGGATCCTTCGCCGTGCATTAACAAGGGGTAACGGGCATGTTGGAAACGATGTGACCGTTTCTGCCCTCAGAATTAAGGATATTCCCCATAAACTGATAAAAGAAATTGATATTGCCGTAAGGGGCGAAGTTTATATAACAAAAAAATCATTTGAAAAGATAAATTCAACATTAGAAGAACCCTACTCATCCTCACGCAACCTTGCAAGCGGACTTCTTCGCAGAATTGACAAGAGTAATTTATCCACTCCGCTTGATTTGGACATTTTCATTTATGAAGGCTGGGCAGAGGATATCAACAATATTCGGGAACATCAGGATATGCTGTTATTCCTAAAGGAGCTTGGATTCAGAATCAATCCTAACTATACGGTTTTTTCATCAGACGGCTCATCCCTACCATCCATATCTGAGATAGATAAATACATAAAAATCAAAACGGAACAAAGAAGCTCATTAGACTATGATATTGACGGATTGGTTTTAAAGCTGAACAATTTTAACGACAGAGAGTCAATGGGATATACGGAACACCATCCTCGCTGGGCAATTGCATATAAGTTTGAATCCCCTATGGGTAAAAGCCGAGTGTTACAAATTACCCTCGGCGTTGGCAGAACCGGTAGGATAACGCCTGTTGCCATTCTTGATAAGGTTGAGCTTTTAGGAGCTTCTATTACAAAGGCAACCCTGCATAACAGCGACTATATAAATGCGCTTGAGCTTGCAATAGGTGATGAGGTTTCAATCTCACGAAGGGGCGATGTAATTCCTGCAATAGAAGATGTTGTTGAAAAAAACAATCTGGGAAATACAACATATAAACTTGGTGAATTCTGTCCATCCTGCGGCACAAAACTCATAACAAAGGGAGCAAACCTATTCTGTCCGAATTCAGAATGCCCCGACAGGGTAAAAGGCGAGATTGAATATTTTGTTTCTAAGGATTGTATGGATATTGAGGGAGTGGGTCCTTCTGTTGTAAATGACTTGATCAATTGTAAGGCAATAAAGAGCTATGATGATCTGTACTATGTGGATTACAATAGTGTTTTATCCACTCTTGCCGGTTATAAAGAGAGAAAGATAACAGCTATAATCAATGCAGTGAACAAGAGTAAAGATCAGCCGTTTATTAGAGTTTTAACATCAATAGGAATAGAGGGAGTTGGACTTTCCACATCTGAAAAATTAATAAACGGCGGAATAACAAGCTTTGACAGGTTGTTTGAAATTGCCGATAATAACGAAGTTGAATTTTTAACATCAATCAATGAGATAGGTGAATCAACTGCTTTGAATATCATAAGAACATTCAGTTCCTCTGTTATTAGAAATCGCATAGAAAGGCTTAGAGCAGCCGGTTTAAACATGATGACGGATAAGGATAGCGAGGTACTGTTAAACAACTCTTTAAACGGACAAAGCTGGTGTGTTACAGGCAGTATTTCAGGCTATAAAAATCCTGACCTTGCCATGGAAGAAATAAAAAAACGAGGCGGAAGAGTTGTAAGCGGTGTGAGCAAAAAGACAACGCATCTTCTTGTAGGCTCAGCGCCGGGGAGCAAACTCCAAAAAGCCCTTTCGTTTGGAACTACAATCATTAAAGATTCAGAATTTTCACAGTTCTTGGAAAATGCAGATAAACAAGGTGGTATAGAATGAAAAAGGAAATTCATATTAAACTCACGTTTCATTCCGATGACGGAGACAGGTTTTTAGGCCCCGGAGTTATAGAGCTTTTACGCTTTATGAAGGACAATACATCGCTTTATAAAAGCGCTGCAGCCATGAATCTTTCGTATTCAAAGGCAACAAGAATAATCAACCGTCTTGAGGGTGAGTTTAAAACCCCTATTCTTAACCGAAGTCACGGTGGTCATTTAAGAAGCGGCTCAACCCTTACTCCGTTTGCAATAACGCTTATAGACGAATGGGACAAAATGCAAAAAAAACTTGAAGACTATGCAATCCCTCTTGCTGCGGAGTTTACAAAATCAATAGGGATAGAATAGAATTACACATTATGAAAAACGCATTCAACTCTCTTACGTTTGATGATAAAAAAATTGAAGAGCTTGTAGGTAAAGATGCACTTAAAACAATTTGCAATGCAAGAAAAACAGGTTCACCCATAGATAAGGAAACAATTGAAAAAATCGCTTCTGCACTTGGCAAATGGGCTATACAAAACGGAGCTACACACTATACGCATTGGTTTCATCCCATAGCAGGAGCAGCGGCAGAAAAACTTCTTCCCCTTACAATTCTCTCTCAATACGGCTCATCTTTTTTTAATGCTAAAAACTTGTTGAACGGAGAAAGTGACGGTTCTGCATATCCCTCAGGAGGACTCAGAACAACATTTGAAGCCAGAGGACTATCACATTGGGATTATTATTCCCCCGCATTTTTAAAACACATAGGCTCGCGCGTTGTTCTGTTTATTCCAACCTTGTTTTCATCCCCATCAGGCGAGGCGCTTGATAAAAAAACACCGCTTTTAAAATCGGAAAAGGCCCTTATGAAAGAAGCTTCAAAGCTGCTTGAAGCCATGGGTGAAAAATGCGACGAAATTATAGATTTTGTAGGTGTTGAACAGGAATTCTTTTTGATTGACAAGGACAAGGCAGATAAGAGAGAGGATATCAGCGTTTTAGGAAGAACGGTTATAGGTTCAGAAAACAAAGATCTTCAATTCAACTCACATCACTATGCCTCAGGACTGGGAGGAAGGGCCGCGATCTTTTACAGCCTTTTAAACGAAAAACTGCACGATTTGGGTATTGTTCCGTGCGCCGAACATAAGGAAGTAAGTCCAAACCAATTTGAGGTTGCACTTGCCTATACAAAATCAAACATTACCCTTGATCACAACCAAATACTTATGGATTTGATTATTAGCACTGCAGATAAACTCAACCTTACTGTGTTGTTTGATGAAAAACCATTTAAAGGAGTGAACGGCAGCGGTAAGCATACCAATTGGTCTGTAAGCAACGGATGTGATAATTTGTTTAAATGCGGAAAAAACGGAGAGAATTCTTTAAGATTCCTCCTGATGATTGCACTGTTTATCAGAAGCATGGATAAATATTCATCCCTTATTCTTTCATCAATAGTAAGCAGGTCAAATGAGTTTAGACTTGGAAAGCAAGAAGCTCCGCCACTGGTTCTTTCTGTGTTTTTGGGAAGTGGACTTACAAGCATTTTGGAAAAAACTGAAGATGAACTTCTTGATTTTAAAATCACAAAAGAAGTAGGAGATTCTGATAGAAACAGAACCTCCCCTATTGCATTTACGGGTAATAAATTTGAATTCAGAGCTGTGGGTTCCTCTCAGTCCATATCATCTCCGGTCACATTTATAAACACGGCATTTGCAGAGAGTTTAAAATACGCTCATGAACGCATTAATAGCGCTTCTGATAAGAAAAGAGAGATTGTAAAGATTATTAAAGACTGTTACAACAATCATAAAAGGATTATTTACAACGGCAACTGCTATTCCGATGAATGGAAAAAGGAATATAAAAACCGCTCACTTATAGCCGAAAGCGATATACTCAAATGTATAGAAAAAATCGGCGATGAGAAAAATGTTGAACTCCTTACTTCCTTTGGGGTTATGACTAATAATGAAATAGCTTCACGTATCAATATATACAAAGAGAATTACATGCGGACTATTGTTTTAGAGGGCAATATTGCGCTTGAAATTCTCTCAAAACACATTATTCCCTCAGGGTATAAAGAGCTTAAACAAAAAGCCGCCCCTCTTTCTTATTTATCGTCCGAGGATAAAAACGCAGAGTGCTTTAAAAAAGAGCATGATGGCATATCTGACCTGCTATGTGAATTGATAATTTATCGTGACAAGCTAAGAAACGATGTAAAGAATAAAAGAATATCGTCAATCAAAAATGATCTGAACAAGGTATTGGTGCTTGCCGATGATCTTATGAGCAGAGTGAGTTCTGAAAACTCAACATTGCCAAGCTATGATGACTTGTTGATAGAGATATAGGAGAACATATGTTTCATTACGAATATAAAACATCAGGAACCTGCTCAAGCCTAATAAGCTTTGATATTGAGGGCGACAAAATTCACAACGTGAGTTTTCAAAGAGGCTGCAACGGAAACCTAAAAGCGATAAGCAAATTAGTAGAAGGCATGAGCATAGATAGGGTTGAGGAGCTTTTGAAAGGAAACACTTGCGGAAGCAAGGGAACATCCTGTGCCGATCAGCTTGCCATTGCAGTTCGTAAGGGATATGAGGAATCCTTAAAATAACTAATCTATATTCCCTGCAATAATTGTTTTAAACCCCTCTCCGGCGGCAATTCTCTCCAGTTTATTCATCAAATCATCAGAGGGAGTTATAAACACTTTCTTATATTTTTCTCTCACGCCGAACGGACGGTATTTTATAAGTTTGTATGTAACCTCATTAGAGTATTTGTGGAGCAGTTTACAAACGTTTGTTACGGTATTTTCGGCATTAAACAGACCAGGAACAACTACCGTGCGAACTTCTTCAAGTTTATGATGCTCTGCAAGAAAAACAGCATTCTTTAAAACAATGTCATTATTCGCCGAGGTGATGGCGATGTGTTCTTCATTATCGAAGGCTTTTATATCAAGCATTACACCGTCTGTAACACTAAGAAGCTCTGTATCAGAACTGAAATTATAAGTTCCATTGCTGTCTAAGAAGGTGCTTAGTGACAGTTTTTTTGCAAGAAAAAACAACTCACGTAAGAATTCGCTTTGCAGAGTGCATTCCCCTCCAGATACCGTAATACCCCTGATGTATGGCATTTGTTTTTTCACGCGTTCTATAACATCGGATGCACTCATAATTTTTGTTTTGGGTGAACTGCTGTGCTTGCACGTTTTTATACACTCATCGCAGCCTACGCATTTTGTATCATCCCACCTTACGGTGTTTGTAAAACTGTTGTAAAACAGCGCTCCCGTTTTGCATTTTTCAATGCATTCCTTACAAGAAATACACCTCTTTATGGTTTCAGGATTGTGGCAATATAAACAATTATAGTTGCATCCCTGAAGGAAAATTGCACTTCTGTTGCCCTTTCCGTCAACCGATGAAAAAGGAATTATCTTGTTTACAATCGCCGTTGACACAGTTATCTTACTTTACGCGATAGTATATGGCCGTTTTTAGATGCACCTAATCCCAATCCGGTTGTGTTTTGAAGAACCGCCTGTCCGCTGTCGAGCTTGTTCATTTCGCTTCGTTTAACAAGATAGCCCGTAACCCTTATTACATCGCTGTCACTTCTGTAGAACGACAGATATCTTAATGAGCTTTTAAATCCTCCCTTAATAATATCAAGAACATATTCAGGGTTGTTATGAACAGTTATATCAATTGGGAAAATATCCCCCGTACCGGATATGAAATACTTATGGAAATTCTCAAGGAATTTTAAATGATCTATAAGTTCTTTAGGCTCTTCTCCTATTGGAATACGAGTTCCGGGAGATGTGTTTTTGTCCTCGGCAATCCCTACTTGAGCGTGTAACAGGAAGTGTTCACCTGTTGCAACACAGTATTTGTTTTTATGCGATTGATTGAATTTATCGATTATATTCATTATTTCACGCGCTAATGTCAATGCTTGTTCATCTTCTCCAAAGCGTGCTTTAATACCTTCTTTTTCAAGTAAGATATTTACGCATTCGGCAAGGCCTACAAGACCAAACATAGCACTGAATTTATCTCTGGATATAAATCCCTCTTTTGCAAGGAAGTTAGATTCAAAGAAATTGCTATCTTCAACTATAAATCTAATACGCTCATCCATATATTTTGCCATTATTCTCATAACATACGGAAGCGTTTTCTTTTTGAATTCTTTAATACTTGTAGCGCGCTCTGCGATATGGTTTAAAAGCAATCTGCAAAGCGTATACGATCCGCCACCCTCTATAAGTCCGTTATAACAACTTGCTATTACATAATGGCTTCCAAGCTCGCTTTTAAACATTTTGTCATTTGCAAAAGACGGCTTTGCACAGTGCAATGAACAGTTAATTCCCTCTATGGCAAATGAATCCGGTGTAATATCTTCATCATAACGCATTGTGAGATTCGGCGTAGCATCATCAAGTTCACTTTCCGCCTTCATTATAAGAGATGCGGTAAGCGAGGGTTCAGGCCCTATGTTAGCATGACAAAACGAATCTACAATGGTTCTGTCTATGTGCTTAAGAAAGGCCTTGATCATTTTATATGCTGTTTCTTTGTCCTCTTTAATAACAAAGGGCTCTAACAACTTATCAAGATTACCTATAAAAACAGGATAGTTTGTGACCGAAGGAACGTGTTTATAAAAGATCAAAAGCGTATTTAATGCTTCAAACAGATCTTCGGGAGGGCTCAGGCGCAAAAATGAGCAGCCTTCGTTTATAAGTTTTTGGTAATCCGGACAAATATATCTCGGACGAAGCGGTGCATGACCCTCGAACAAATCGCATATACATCGTTTATCTTCACTTGTATATAACAAATCCTCAAGCCCCTTTGGAAGCTTTAGAACATTCATAAATGAGTCTGCATGATTAGTCATACATGTCAATTTCTGTTCATGAGTAAGAGTTGTGCTTGTTATGGTTGCATAGATCTCTTTCCTCTTCTGTTCTACTTCCTTTTTGCTAAGACTGCGAAGTTGTTTTCCCTTTGCCATACACCGTCCTCCCGATTTTTAGATTAATTCTAAACTTTCTATCAGTCAAGTGTGTAATAGTCAGTTCCAAACAGTTTTTCAAAATCTGCCTTATTCTGAGCTACTTTAATCTTTCCCGACATAATGTCTTTTTTAACTTCTGCCATTGTTGTTTTTACGTTTTCAGGTAAAAGAGTATCGGTCGGAGCAAGATCAACACCGCCGCTTTCAAGGCCGTATACGTGTTTACCTGCCTTATATCTGCCTTCAAGAATTGCTTTTGCAATATCGTATGAGGCATTATCAACTCGTTTCATAGCTGATGTTAAGATGGTTTTTGGAGCAATATAGTTCTGATCGGTATCAACGCCTATTGCATAAATGCCAAGTTGCTGACAACCCGTTATAACTCCCGATCCCGTTCCGCCTGCGGCTGCAAATATAATATCTGCACCTTTTGTCTGCATAGAACGTGCTGCAGTCTGTCCTGATGCAGGATCTGCGAAAGAGTTGGCATTGTATTGTTCAACCTTACAGTTTGGATTTGCATCTCTTACGCCCTGAAGATATCCGTATCCGAATTCATTCATAGGACCTGTTGCCATACCTATAACAAACCCTACTCTATTTGTTTTTGTCATCATTCCTGCAACGCGACCTACAAGATAAGAGGCTGTTGCTTGCTCAAACATCAAGCATGCAACGTTTGGTAAATCTTCATTTGATGAGTCGTCTATTATTGCAAACTTCTGTTCAGGATGCTCAAGAGCAGCCTTTCTTGTTGCATCGGCAAGCATATATCCGACGCAAATAATAAGATCGTAATCCTCATCTAAGAATGTCTGGATATTTGTTGCATAGTCGGAATCCTGTCTTGATTCAAGATACTGAACATCAATACCCAATTCCTTTCCGGCTTTTTGCAGACCTTCCCAAGATGTCTGGTTAAATGACTGGTCCTTAATTCCACCAAGATCGGTAACCATACCAATTTTAATTTTTTTAGTCTGTGCTTGTTTTGGTGAGTCATCACTCTTTTTGCTGCATGAAACTAAAGACATAAAACAAATGGCAAGTATTACCAATAAGAAAATACTAATTTTTTTGATGTTTTTCATTTTATTCTCCTACGCTTTTATTATATCATAATCAAGCATACTTATTATAATGGCGTTAAACGATGAGTCAAAAAGTTTTTATAAGTCTCTTGTTACGATAGTAATTCCCATAGTTATACAGAATTTCATAACTGCGGCCGTTGGAAGTACAGACGTTATTATGCTCTCGTTTGTATCCCAAACTGCCTTAGCCGCCGTATCGCTTGCAAATCAGATTCAATTTCTGCTCACAATGATTTTTACGGGGCTTTCTTCGGGGCTTGTAATGCTCTCATCTCAATATTGGGGCAAAAGGGATACCTATTCACTTAAAGCACTTTTAGGAATTGCACTCAGGTCATCCCTAAGCTGTGGTATTCTATCAGGTGTTATTACCACATTATTTCCGTCGCTTATAATGCGTATCTTTACCTTTGATGAGGCTCTTATAGAAAACGGTGCGATATATCTTAGAGTAGTCGGCATATCCTATGTTTTCCTCTCCGTTTCATCCGTTTTTCATGCGATGATGAGAAGTATAGAGAGGGTTAAAACAACAGCAACAATAACATTGATATCGCTTAGCTTGAATGTATTTCTAAACGCATGTTTTATATTCGGCTTGTTTTCATTTCCAAAATGCGGAGTGTTGGGAGTTGGAATTGCAACAAGCATTTCCCGTCTTGTAGAAACATTTCTGTGTATTATCATAGCAAAAAGAATTCGCGTAGCAGACCTTAGTCTTAATGCGTTCTTTGTTAAGAACAGAGTTCTGTTTAAAGACTTTATTCACTATTCCCTTCCTGCACTCGCCAATGAATTGATATGGGGAGCAGCCCTTGTTGCTTATAGCGCAATTCTTGGACATACCGGAGAGGATATAGTTGCAGCAAATTCGGTAATAAGCGCAATACGAAACCTTACGGCTGTTGTTTATCTTGGTATGGCTTACGGAGGGGCAATCATACTTGGAGGTCAAATCGGCAGCGGTGCCTTAGACCTTGCGGCAAGAAACGCATCAAGACTTGTTAAATCAACAATAGCCGTGGGCTTTCTTAGCGCAATTCTTCTTTATTCTTTAAAGCCCCTTCTTCCGTATGTTGCTACCCTCTCTCCGAGCGCTGCAGATTATAGGGATAAGCTATTACTGATAAACTGCTTTTCTTCTTTGGGTTCCTCTATCAATGCCGTGCTTATTTGCGGTGTATTCAGAGCAGGCGGAGATTCTAAATATGGTTTTAAAATTGATACGATAATAATGTGGTTTGTATCCGTACCGCTTGGGCTTATAGCCTCCTATTTGTTAAAGCTTTCGCCCGTGTGGATTTATTTTATACTGTATCTTGATGAATATGAAAAAATGCCGTTTGTCATTAAACATTATTTTAAACGAGGATGGCTTAAAAACATAACAAGGGACAAGACAGAACTGAACGAATAAACTATAATCGCGATAGTTGCCTCACAATTTATAATGTATTTTATAATATAACATATGAATATCAACGAAATAAAAGAATACCCTATAGCTTCCCTTTCATCAAAACGCACGGCAACCATACTTAATTACGGCTGTATTCTTAAGAGCTTTAATCTTGTCTTACAAAACAAAAGCATAGTAAATTGCGTTCTCTCGCATAAAAACAAAGAAGATTATGTAAAAGATACTTCCACATATATGGGTTCTTTTGTAGGGCGATTTTGCGGAAGAATTAAAAACTCGCGTTTTAAAATAGACAACAGGGAGTATAGCCTTGTTCCAAACGATGGATCTTCACATCTTCACGGAGTTTTAAGCAGGGTTTTGTTTAAATTAAAAAAACACACGACAAATGAGGTTGTATTTGAATATGACAGCCCCTCCGGAGAGGATGGCTTTCCCGGAAATATGCATGTAGAAGTACAATACATATTTGAAAACGAAACTCTTGTATTCAGGATTAATGCAACAAG
>JAQYLW010000025.1 GCA_028719825.1 Spirochaetales bacterium
CAATCTGCCGAGGATGTAAGAGTTTCTGCAATTTTTCTGATCTTGTCAACTGTTTCCTTACTACCTTTTCCGTCGAGTATGGAATCAAGAAGCTTGCATATCTGCCCTACTCCTATTCTGCAAGGCGTACATTTTCCGCAAGACTGTGAATGATAGGCGCTTAAAAATGATCTTGTTACGTCTACAGGGCATAATCCTGACGTACCGGAAGCAATACGTCGCTCAAACATTTTAAGCATTGTATTAACTTCTTTTTGATCGGATTTTAAAAACAATCTGTTCATACCTTCTCCTTTCAAAACTATTATAATTTAGAATTATTCTAATTTCAATAAAATTATTCTATTTTTTATTTATACACAATATCTTGAATATCTATTCAATTATACACCATATATCTAATATTGATTTTGAAAAGTATCCCTAATAAAATAAAAAAGAGAGGTTAAAATGAAATATAAAGCATCGTTTGTTCTTTGTTTAATTTTTTTGACGTTATTCTTTGCTCTTTCATGCGAAACCGCCGCAACAGATCGAATTCGCCCTATTTCACGAGAAGAAATGATCTATTATTCATCACACGATAACAATAAGAGAGATGATAAAAAAACCCCTCAACCCGTTCTGGAAATTAAAAAAGTAGGTGACGAATGGAGCGTGTCGTTAGATGAAAATCCAACAACAGGTTTTTTATGGACATTAAAAACGAACAACGGCGATCTTGCCGAAATAAACGAATCCTATTCTCCTCTCGAAAATCAAGACAACCTGTTAGGCATAGGCGGAAAAAGAGTATGGAAAATCAAAGCAGTAAAAACAGGCATGCTTGAACTTCACTTTACTTACGCACGTCCATGGGAAAAGGATAAAATACAAAACAAAATCGACTTGTATTATAGCATTTCAAATTAAGCGGGGTGTCCATTGGCTGCAAAATTTGCAAAAAGAGCATATTATAAAACGCTTCCCTATTCGGCTTACAAGTTTGAAAACAATCCGCATTTTACTCCGAAAGGAGAAAAGAAAGCATTAAAAACAATAGATTCGTTAAACAAGAATATAGTTCAACGCACATTTATAGTTCCGACAAAAGACAATTCCACAGTTGCGGTTTACACTTACGAATCAACAATACGCAACAGGGAGTCCTCATCGCTTGTTTTTTTTATTCACGGTGGCGGATGGGCTGCCTGCAATTGGAATTTTTATCACCATTATTGCAAACATTTAGCATCGGTCTTGGATGCCGTAATTGTTTCGGCAGACTACAGAGTTGCTCCGGATTTTAAATATCCCATTCCGATTCAAGATTGCTATTCTGTTCTTGAATGGGTAGGCAAGGCAACGGAATTTTGGCAGATTGACAGGGATAGAATATATTTGTACGGAGAATCAAGCGGAGCGAATCTATGTATTGCAACTGCACGCCTTGCACGAGAAAGCAGAAAGGTATCAATTGCAGGACAAATACTCGTAACTCCTATAACCGATGCACGGCTTCAAACCGAAAGCCACAACCGACATGCAAACACTCCCACAATTACGCGTGAAAAATTAAGAAAGTATTTGAACAACTATATTCATGAGGACAAGGATGTTTTCAATCCTGATATTTCACCGCTTTTATCAAACACCAACTTTCTGCTTCCTAAAACATTCGTAATATCGGCAGAATGCGATCCCCTTCACGATGATGCCGATCTTTTTGCAAAAAACCTGCTTGATGCAAAGGTTGAATGTCTGTATTACGAAGCACCAGAAGTATATCACGACTTTATATTTTCAAAAAAAGCACCGTGTATAAAAGAGATAGAAAAATTAATGAACCTATTTATATTGGGAACTCCGATAGAAAGAATGCTTCAAACTAATCACGCCTTCTTGAAATAAATACCAAGCGCAACAGGTTAGAAAGCGCAACTAAAGCAGAAGCGACATATGTCATAGCTGCAGATGTAAGCACTTCTTTTGCCATTATCTTTTCATCAGGAGCTATAATCGACGTTTCTTCAAGAAGTACAAGAGCCCTTTTTGAAGCGTTAAATTCAACAGGAAGAGTTATAAGATAAAACAGCACGGCGGCACTGAACAGAACAATTCCTGAAATTTGCAGCATTTTAATCTGCATAAATAATCCGATAATAAAAAGCCAAGGGCCTGCGCTTGAGCCTATATTTGCAATAGGAACAAGGGATGATCTTAAAAACAGAGGTTTATATCCGGTGTTTTTCTGTACGGCGTGTCCGGCCTCGTGACAAGCAACGGCTATAGACGAAATCGATGTGTTATCATAAACGTCCGCAGATAATCTTAAAACGTTTTTTACAGGATCATAGTGATCGGTAAGGCCGCCTGATATTTTTTCAATCCTTACATCGCTAAGACCTGAATAATCAAGTATTTTTTTTGCCGCTTCTCTGCCTGTGAGGTTTGCAGATGAAGGAACCAAAAGATATTTTGAAAAGGTACTCTTTACTTTAATCTGTGCAATAATCGATAGTATTAATGCAGGGAGACAAAATATAAAATAGGAAAAATCAATATACATATCTGTATATTAATAAAAAAAGCATTATAAAACAAACATTTTATTCTTTTGCCCATGAAAATGAGTATTTTACTGCTTTCTTCCACCCTTTGATTTTGTTTTCCCTTTCCTCGTCAGTCATAGTGGGATTAAAAACCTTGTCTATCTTTTTAAGGCCCTCAATTTCTTTTAGATCAGTCCAGAAGCCTGAGGATAATCCTGCAAGGTATGCGGCGCCTAATGCTGTTGATTCAGTGCATACGGGGCGAATAACGGGGACATTTATTATATCGCTTTGAAATTGCATTATAAAGTTGTTCCCGGATGCCCCTCCATCAACTCTAAGCATTGAAATATCTATATTGCTGTCTTTATGCATTGCATCAAGCACATCATAGGTTTGATAGCAAAGCGATTCTAATGTTGCCCTTACAAGATGATATTTATTCACTCCTCGTGTAAGCCCTACTATAGTTCCGCGTGCATATTGATCCCAATACGGAGCGCCCAGCCCCGTGAACGCAGGAACAACGTAACACCCCGATGTGTCTTTAACACGTGTTGCATAGTATTCGGTGTCCATAGAAGTATCAACAAGATGGAGTTCATCACGAAGCCATTGAACGGCACTTCCTGCAGAGAAAACAGAACCCTCAAGAGCGTATGTAACCTTACCTCCAAGAGACCAGGCTATGGTGGTAACAAGTCCGTTTTTTGATTCAACC
>JAQYLW010000026.1 GCA_028719825.1 Spirochaetales bacterium
CATTATTGAAAGAATAGTTTATTTGATAGCAGGACTTACGCTTATAGTACCTGAAAATATCACCGATATAATTGGGCTTACCGTGCTTATAGGCCTTTCGGTGTTCGATTTAATTAGAGCAAAACAGCTAAAATCAAAAACATCCGCCATTTAGGTGGATGTTTTTGATTTACACGGCATTATTTTTGCATATAAAATTAAAGTTAAGGAGAAACAATAATGGAAAAATTGTTTAAGTTAAAACAAAACGGAACAAATGTAAAGACAGAAGTTCTTGCAGGAGTTACAACGTTCCTTACGATGATTTACATCGTAGTTGTTAACCCAAGTATCCTTTCCCAAAGCGGTATGGATTGGGGTTCAGTATTTACGGCAACCTGCCTTTCGGCTGCAATTGCTACTCTTGTAATGTCGCTTTGGGGCAACCTCCCCTTTGCATTAGCTCCCGGAATGGGACTAAACGCATTCCTTACATATACAGTATGCTTCGGAATGGGTTACAGTTGGCAGTTTGCTCTTGCCGCAATTTTTATTGAAGGTATTATTTTCTTACTTTTAACTGCCTTTAACGTTCGTGAAGCAATAGTAGCTTCTATTCCTAACAATCTGAAAAAAGCGATATCAGTAGGTATCGGACTGTTTATTGCCTTTATCGGACTGCAAAATGCCGGAATAGTTGCTCCTAATGCAGCAACAGCAGTAGAGCTTCACCTGATTAAAGATCTGAATGGATCTTTTGCTCCGCTTGTTGCACTTATCGGACTGATAATAACATCAATCCTTGTTGTGCTTAAAGTGCCTGCAAATCTTTTAATAGGTATTGCCTCTACCACAATTATAGGTATTCCATTTGGAGTAACCGTATGGAACGGTGCAAACCTCAGCTTTACTCCGCCTTCAATGGCTCCAACATTCCTTGGATGTTTTGAAGGATTCAAGATGATTGCAGGCGGTCATTTCTTTGACTTTATAATAGTTATGTTCACTTTCTTGTTTGTGGATATGTTTGATACTCTCGGAACGCTCATCGGATGCGCAATGAAAGGCAAGATGACAATTCAGGATAAGAACGGCAATACAACAATTCCTAACTGCAAACAGGCTTTATTCGCAGACGCTATAGGAACAACTGTAGGTGCATTGTTTGGAACTTCAACAGTTACAACCTTTGTTGAAAGTTCAGCAGGCGTAGTTGCAGGAGGAAGAACAGGTCTTACATCTTTAACAACTGCAGTACTGTTTATCCTCTCACTTTTCCTTGCCCCGCTATTCTCTTCGGTTCCATCCGCAGGAACTGCTCCGGTACTTATAATAGTAGGATTATACATGTGCTCATCAATTACAGAAATTGACTTTACAAACGATTTTTCCGAAGCTATACCGGCATTCCTTACAATGCTTATGATGCCTCTTGCATATTCAATAGCAGACGGTATTATGTTCGGTATTCTTTCTTATGTAATTCTCAAATTGGTCAAGAGAGATTATAAAGCGATATCTCCGGCAACATGGGTAATATTTGTTCTGTTCCTGTTAAAGATTATCGTTAACAACATCAATTTGTTCAAATAATTACAACAAGTCATCCGGATCTATATCCGATTCTAATCTCACTCCGTATATCGGGGTGAGATTTTTTATTGTTTCACTTATTAAAAATGATAGTAATTTCACCTTTTTAGACGACAACACTAAGTGATATCTGTATTCATCGTTTAATTTTTCTATACTGCACTTGCCATATGCTACAATGTTCATTTGAGGTATCTTGTCTTTATTTGTATTCAGCATATTTTGATACAAATCCATGATATAGTTTTTGATTTTGGATATTGCATCATTTGCCTTTTCTTCCTTTTTTGAACGCAATACAATTCTTGCAAAATGAACAAATGGTGGTAGCGACAGCGTTTGTCGCATTGCAGAGACATTGTCCAAAAAACCGTTTATATCCCTGTTCTTCACGGCAAGGAGCGGAGAGGATGAAATATCATCGGTTTGTACTATAACCTTGCTTTTTTCAAGGAACCGTCCGCCTCTCCCCGCAACCTGTTCTATAAGATCAAACAGCTTTTCATCTGCCCTGAAATCACTCATCGTATAGCCTGACATGGCATTAATTACCCCAACAAGGCTAACATTAGGGAAGTTCAGTCCCTTTGCTACCATTTGAGTTCCGATAAGAATATCGGTTTTTTTATCGTAGAAATCACGTGATATGGTTTCAAACACATTTTTCCCTTTTGATGTTACATCCCTGTCCAGACGGCTTACACGGGCGTAAGGGAAAAGTGCCTTTACTTCCTCTTCAACAAGCTCTGTTCCATAGCTTCTAAACGTTGTGGTTTCGGCATAGCAATTTTTGCAATACTTTATTGCCGGATATTCCCTATGGCAATGATGACAAATCAACTTGTTGGTATTCTTGTGATATGTAAGCGGAACCGCACAATGCGGACACATTGCAATCCAGCCGCATTCCGGACATTCCAAACGATGTAAGAAACCTCTTTTATTCAAAAACAATATCGCTTGTTTTTTCTCATCAAGCGTTTCTTTAAGCGCATCCATTAAACGAGGAGATATAACTGTTGCACTTCTAAAGGCAGATACGATTTCTATTTCACTTTCCCGTGCCATGGGGCATGCCCGTTTTGTAAGGCGCAACAGGCACAGTTTGTTTTCCTTAAATGCCTTATAACACTCTATTGACGGAGTTGCACTGCCTAATATCATAAACGCATTGTTGGTTTGACAGCGTTTATATGCTATTGTACGCGCATGATATCTGACAAACGAATCGCTTTTATACGAACTGTCATGTTCTTCATCCATTATTATAAGACCAAGATTGGAAAGCGGAGCAAATACGGCAGAACGAGCGCCTATAACTATATCAACTTCGCCCGAAATAATCCTTTTCCACTCTCCAAGCCTTTGGCTGTCGGTGAGGCCTGAATGCAAAACGGCTATTCTTGTTTTGTCAAATCGGGCAGTGAGCTTTTCTATCAACTGATGGGTAAGTCCTATTTCCGGAACAAGGTATATTACGCTTTTGTTCTGTGAAATCATTTTTTCCATTGCAGCAAAATAAACCTCTGTTTTGCCGCTTCCCGTTACTCCCCACAGGTAGTAGCTTTCGGTTTTACGCTCATCCATTGATGTTCTGATGCGCCTTATAGCGTTATCCTGCTCTTGTGTAAGTGTAATGTTCTCTTGCTGCACAGAATCCTTAAACTCATATACTCTGCTGAATTTGGCGTTTTTAAATGAAATAAGCGAATATAACACCTCTGAAAATGAAGATACATAATACGATGACACCCATTCGGCAAGGCTGTAAAGTTCGGGAGTTATAATGGGATTGTCATCTAATATACGCAGAATGCTTTTTGTTTCAAACGACGGTTCCTCGTGGCTGATTCCAACAACAAGGGCAACTGTTTTTTTGCCCCTGAACAATACTTCCGCTCTTTCTCCAAATTTGATTTTGTCCTCTAAATCGCTGTCAACCTTATAGGTGTATTCTGCCTTTACACCAAGCGGAGTTTTAATTAAAACATTTGCATAGGTTGCCATATCACACTCTCGCAAGATGGATGAGTTCTGCCATGGCATTGAATGACGCAATTAACTTCTTTTTCTCTTCCCTGTTGTTTTTAATATCAAATGGGGCAAGAGTACTGATAAATGCCGTATATTTAAACTCCTCTTTCTTTTTTAGCGATTCCAAAAACGAAGATGACGATTTCCCGAATGCAATGGCAGACTGCGGACGATAAAGCATAAATTGCATTTTTAAAAACTTAGAGCATTTTACATACGCATCGCATGGTATATCGCTATTAGATGCGCATTTAACAAGGGATGTAACATATGTGTTAGTTGCTGTATTTAAGTGGAAGGCCTTTAAAATAGTATCAAGATATTCTCTTTCTTCATCAGATAAAATGTTGTCTGTTATTATAAAAACAGCAGGTTTAAAATCACATCCTTCACCCAATACCCTGTTGTTTAAATTTGATAATGAACAGCGTGTGCACCTTAAAAATTCCTTTTTCATCACCGCCGGAGTTAGTATTTGCTTTTTCTCTTCATTTGAGCTTACGGGCTTATCGATATGTGGGGATGCACATGAGGCGTCCTTTACATTGTTATTTGTTGTAACATTGCTTTGCTGAATAAGAACGGGCTCGGTTTTTTTAGTCTCTGCTTCTTGCGTTTGCATTTTTGGAGCAACACTAATACGCTGAGCCACTCTTTTCCCCGTGATGTTTGTTTCAAATATGTTTATAAGGTTCAAAAAATCATCTGTTATTTTGTTTGCGCTGCTATCTGTCAATTGTATTCTCCTTTTTCAATATCTTTTGACAATACCTTCCATTCTTCTTCATTGTAAACCGTATCGTAAAAATACAATCCCCATGGTGGCGCCGTATAAATACCTACTGTTGTTTTTTCGCCACACATAATCTTTTTTAAAATATCCGTTGCCTGTTCTTTATCAGTGGCTTTTTGAGCAATTTTTATAAACGTTCCCGCAAGCGAACGAATCTGATGGTATAAAAAAGCATTTGCAACTATTCTGTAAACCAAGGTTTGTCCTTCTTGATAAAAATTGCTTATGTACACGTCACGCATTGTGCTTTTGTTTCTGTCCTCGCTTACGGCGAATGCTTTAAAATCAGTATCGCCTTTTATAAAACACGCAAGTTCATTTAACACGTTTATATCGGGGAGTTCTTTCATCTGCCATACTCTGCCAGTGTCGAAAACCGTACAGTCTTGATATTCTTTAAAGAAATATCTGTATTCGCGCGCCAAAGCTGAATATCTGGCATGAAAAGTTCCACTCACCTCAGTGCTGCTCATAACTTTTACCTGTCCATTGATATTTGCGTTAATGGCATCGGCAAACTTCTTACTCTCAATGGCACTTGATGTGTCAAAATGGCAATACTGCCCTATAGCATGCACGCCGCTGTCGGTTCGTCCCGATGAAACTATAACAACCTCTTCTTTTGTAATTTTTTTTATTGCCTCTTGTAAACATGATGCAACGGACACAGCGTTGTTTTGCATTTGAAACCCAGCAAATCCGCTTCCGTCATAGCTTACACGTAGTAAAATTCGTCTTTTGCCCTGTGGGAGAGTATCAATTATAGGTTTTCTGTTCCAATCTTTCCTCATACGCTTTCTACAACGGCAAATGCAACGGCATACTCTTTTTCATGTGCAATAGAAACATGAACATTATAATATTCACAAGGCGAATATTTTCTTATAACTTCCTCGGCAGCAGAGGTCAACACAACATACGGAGCTTTATTTATATTTTTCTTTACTTCTATGTTTTTTGCTCCAAGTTCAAAAAGTGATATTCTGAATGCTTTTGAAACTGCCTCTTTTACGGCAAAAACACCGGCTAAACTTTCATAATCACTTTTA
>JAQYLW010000027.1 GCA_028719825.1 Spirochaetales bacterium
CAGCCTTCACTTGCTTTATTGGTTCAACTTCGCAAAATACGCTCGAATCTTCTTCGGATTAAAGTATTAAGGTGTACTTGGTTCATTCCTTAGAAACACAATCCGAAGGAGATTCGGATGAGATTTTCGAGGATGAAGCACGCCATATCCGAAAAGTTGTACTTTGTGTACTACTTGAGGAATGGCGTGCTGTCCTCGGAAAGGTCGCCGAAGATTCAAGGATTCTATTCGTCAAAGACGCCGAAGATTCAAGGATTCTCCCTTGAAACGTTTTTTTTTTTTTTTGTAAACTTTTACAAACCACTTACTACAAGGAGAAAGCAAAAGACACATAAACAGTATTATTTATTGTTGGTTGTAGTGGCAACTCTTTTAGTATCATGCCCGGTGAATCAATCATCACCTACTCCTTCAAAACCCGATATTGTTATTCCTGAGAAGCCGTCTGCTCCTACAACTGATGTAGAAGGTAACGTGGAAGAGCCAGAGATTACAGCATGGAAGGATGCACTCAGCGCACTTGTACATTATTCTGGCACTGGTGTAGATCAAGGTGTAGATCAAGAAATTAGATCATTAAGAAAATTTCTTGCTGATACGAATGTAGACATAGAAAACACCCCAAATATTATATCCGTAACCTATAACAAGGGGTCATATACTTCCAGTACTACGAACATCAATAATAATAAGTCGACCGGGATTATGGAAATTTCCGGTAAATATAACGATTCCGGTAAATCATTTAAAGTGTATGTCAACGGTTCGAGTGAATATAATGAAGCTAGTTCTTCAACTTTTACCGGAACGGCAACTTATACAGAGGGATCAACAACTTCTAAATTTGATGTAAATAAAGCGAGTGGTGGACAAATAGAAGATGAAAATTCACCTGAATATAAAGCGGGATTGATCATTAATGGTATGCATTATGCAGAATATGGCGTGAATGAAACTAAAACTGCTTTTACAAATTATAATTATCCTTCCGGATATATTTTTGACGGGAAAACAGTAGGCGTAGAGGTAACGGATAATACTGATATCTATGATCAGGAAAAAACGGATGAAACGGTTAGTGTTACTCTTCAAGGTGATGTAAAACTGATAGTAAGATATGATATAAAGAGAGATGCATCCAAGACAATTACTGATAGCAGCTATATGCATGTCAAAAAGGATGGGGATGAGAAGTTTAGAGTGTTTCCCACTAATGCATTATCTTTATAGTGTTAATCCTCGTATCTTCGGCGTCTTTTGCGAAGTCACCAATAAAGCGTTTGGCAGTACACAAAGTACAGCCTGCACTTGCTTTATTGGCTCAACTTCGCAAAATACGCTCGAATCTCCTTCGAATTATTTTTTAAGGTAATTATTAAATCTTCTGTGGATTACCTTAATCCCCAATTCTCGAAAATCTCGCTCGAATCTTCTTCAGTTTTTTTTAAGGTGGTGAATCTTCGGAGTCTTTTGCAATCCGCAGAATTACTTAATATTTTAATCCGGAGGAGATTCGGATTTTATCTAACGAATTTATTAAATTTCACATATACCTCTAAAAATACCTTACTCCCTAATCCTTGTATTTCTCTCGGATTAGAGTTCGAGGTAGAATGATTTTTCTACCATAAAACTATTTATATTGTAATAATAGATTTCACGTTTAAGAGGATATTTACACCTCAATCCCAAATCCGCAGAAGATTCGAGCGAGAGTTGCGAACTTGAAGCCTGCAAGCAAGCGAAGATTGTACTTTGTGTACTATCAAGCGCTTGCAGGCTGAGTTCGCAAATATCGCCGAAGATTCAAGGATTACAAATTTGATAAATAGATAAAACGTTATTATAATACATCATAGAATGATTTACTTAGATAATAATGCAACGACAATGGTCGCGCCGGAGATAAAAAAACAGCTGTACGAGGCTTGTGATATATGGGGAAATGCATCAAGTATGCATGAAAGCGGAAGATTGGCAAATAAGGCGATAACGGAGGCGAGAAACTCTGTAGCATCACTTATTGGAGCAAATTCCGATGAAATAATGTTTACATCAGGTGCAACGGAAGCAAACAATACTGTGTTGAATATCCCTGAGGGTGGGAGAATTCTTGTTTCTAAAGTAGAGCATCCATCAATTATTGAAACATGTAAGTTCCTATTATCCAAGGGAAGGGAAGTTGAGTTTATAGATGTTGATTCATCGGGTATTATTCGTCTTGATGAATACGAAAAACAGCTCAAAAAAGGCGGAGTATCCCTTTGTTCCGTAATGGCTGCCAACAACGAAAGCGGGGCAATTCAGCCGTTTAAAGAAGCTTGCGCCCTTGCTCATAAATACGGATCGCTTTTCCACACCGATGCAACTCAGGCCATAGGTAAGGTTGATATAGACGTTCATAAAGATAACATCGATTATCTTTCGCTTTCGGGGCATAAATTCTATGCTCCTAAGGGCTGTGGTGCTTTATATATAAATTCATCATCGCCGTTTAATACCTTTATGCACGGCGGACATCAGGAGCAGGGCAAAAGGGCAGGAACATACAACACAACTGCCATATACGGATTGGGGCTTGCCGCCGATTTGGTAATGAAAGAAGGAAGTGAAGAAAGAGAGCGCCTTTGGAGCCTTAGAGAGTATCTTAGAGAGGGGATTGAAAAAACAATTGATGATATTTCAATTAACAGCCCTCAAGATATGAAGCAATGCCTGCCCGGTACATTAAACGTTTCGTTTCCGGGTGCAGAGGGGGAGTCTATTTTGCTTCTTCTTGATAACAAAGGAATCTGTGTAAGCACAGGCTCTGCCTGCGCAACGGGAAGTCTTGAACCGAGTTATGTTCTTTTAGCACAGGGCATTCCCGTGGAAAGTGCTCACGGCTCTATACGTTTCTCCCTTGGACGATACAACACAAAAGAGGAAATAGACTACGTAATTGAAGTTCTTCCTTCCATAATTTCCCGTCTTAGGGCATGGAGTACAAGAAAAAAATAAGCGCTGATGGCTTTTATCGCCCCCTTGTTTTTTTCAAAGTGTGAACAAGGGGTGTTATAGCGTGAATTTTTTTAAATAGGCTATTCGTTTTCTCATATTATAGCGTGATGTACAAAAACATTATATGGTATATAATAATCAGTCTAGAATATAAAACATTTGAGGTATCTAATGAAGCTGTATGACTTTTTAAAAGAAAGGGATTACATTTATCAGTCAACTGATGAAGAAGCATTAAAAAGCATTCTAAACGGGGACAAAAAGATAACTTTCTATTTGGGGATTGATCCTACCGCAGATTCTCTGCACATAGGCCACTTTGTAACTTTGATGATGTTCCGTTTTTTGCAGGAGTCCGGTCACAAGGGTATTTTGCTTATAGGAAATGCAACCGGTATGATTGGTGATCCGTCCGGTAAAAGCGACATGAGGAAAATGCTTTCTTCTGATGGTATGGAGCAGAATTTTGAGGGTATCAAAAAAGCAGTTTCACGCTTTATAAAATTTGACGGAGATAATCCTGCCATTCTTGTAGGCAATGCGGAATGGATGGACAAGCTGAGCTTTGTAGAATTTCAGCGCCTTGTAGGAGTGCATTTTAACGTGAACACCATGCTTTCGGCAGATGCTTATGCAAATCGTATAAAAGAGGGTGGACTTACCTTCCTTGAAATGGGTTACATGCTTATGCAATCCTACGATTTTGTTCATCTTAATGAGAAATATGGCTGTACCTTGCAAATAGGCGGAGCTGATCAGTGGGGAAACATAGTAAGTGGTTCAGATCTGTTCAGAAAGATGAAGAACAACAATACAATTTCAAGCAAAGACGAGGCTATATATGGATTAACCTGTCCCTTACTCCTTACTAAAGAGGGTAAAAAGATGGGTAAAACCGAAAAGGGTACTCTGTGGGTTGATAAAGAGAAAACATCCCCATATGATTTTTATCAGTATTTCTACAACGTGTCTGACGATGATGTTCCAATGCTCCTTCGCCGCTTTACGCGCACTCCTCTTGATGAGATAGAAAGAATGTGCAGGGAGAACATAATAGAAGCAAAGAAGTATATGGCTTCAAGCCTTACCGAGCTTGTGCACGGAAAAGACGAGATGGAAAATGTTAAAAAAATGGTTGACAGCCTATTTTTATCATCTCAAAACGGCTCGTCTGCGCCAGAGAGCGAATTTGTGATACAAGGTGAGACCATAGGGGTTTTGGATCTGTTTGCACTTTCGGGATTCATTTCGTCAAAAAGTGAAGCACGACGTCTTATCGAACAAGGCGGAGCTGCTGTTGACGGGGAGAAAATAACCGATGTTCAAACGGTCGTTTCAAAAAACGGACGTTCCTATGTACTTCTCAAAAAAGGTAAAAAAGGCTTCCTTAAAGTAAAATGGAGCTGAGCAATTAATTTTTGATATAATGGTTAAAGGGTTATGAGTTTTAATTTTGATGAAATAATAAACAGAAGATCAACCAACTCATTAAAATGGGATGTTGCAAAGAATGAACTTCCGCTTTGGGTTGCCGATATGGACTTTAGAGTTGCTCCGTGTATTACGGACGCATTGAAAAAAAGGGTTGATGAAGGCATTTTTGGATATGCATATCTTCAGGACACATGGAAGGATGCCGTGGTGTCGTGGTGGAAAACACGTCACAACTGCGATCTTCGTGCAAACAGATTGCTGTTTGCCTTAGGCGCTATTCCGGCTCTTGCTACTGCTATAAGAGCCTTTACAAATCCCGGTGACAGAGTGCTTCTTTTATCTCCTGTGTATAACGCATTTTTCTCGGTTATCAGGAATAACGGGCGCATTGTGGAAGAAAGTCCGCTTGTTTATAAAGACAGCCATTATTCTATAGATTTTGACGATCTTGAAAGAAGGATGTCTATGCCGGAAACGGTTATGCTTGTTTTGTCAAATCCGCATAATCCCACGGGCAACATATTTACAAAAGAAGAGCTGTCAAAAATTGCCGCTATGGCACAAAAGTATTCCGTTATGGTGATAAGCGATGAAATCCACTGTGATCTTGTTGATCCGGGATTATCTTATACACCATATGTTTCAATAGGGGAAGACGCCGAACATAACAGCCTATCCCTTATGTCTGCAACAAAAACATTCAATGTTGCAGGAATTCAAACATCAATAGTTTACACACAGGATACTAGAGTGTTTAATGCTATGAAAAGGGCTTTGAACAACGATGAGGACGGGGAGGTTAATGTTTTCTCCGCCTTGGTGACCGAGGCTGCTTTTTCAAACGGAGCCCAATGGCTTGATGAATTAAGGGAGTATATATATGCGAACAAGGAGTATGTGCGTAAGTTTGTCAAAAAGAATATTCCGCATGTTCGTGTTATAAACGAGGGCGCTTCTTATCTGCTTTGGATAGACATATCCGAATATCTTAGCCCGACCATTCCCTCATCAGAAGAGTGGGTTAAGAGCCTTCGCCGTTCGGAGGGGCTTGTTGTGTCGCCGGGAACTGCTTTCGGAAAGGATACGGGGCGTAATTTCTTCCGCCTGAACGTTGCCTGTCCGCGCCTTACTCTCTCTGATGCAATGCTGAGGCTTAAAAAATTTACTGATAAAATTATCCTTAAGTGATAAAGACAGGCTTTGTCAAAAGCGTATTATATAGTTAAAAGAACAGTATCGATTGGTGCTGAATAACAAGGAGATAAAATGAAATTTAAGTATGTATGTAATGATTGTGGCAAGGAATTTGTTACCGACAAAGTAATTTACACCTGCCCCGAATGTTCAAAAAAGAACAATGACAAGGAATTCCGATATGGAAATCTCAATGTAGAACTTGATGAAAAAGACCTGTCAGTTTTAAAAAACAAGGCTCACGTAACTCCTGAGGATTTTTTCGTTTATCCTGTTCCGCACAAAGATGCGTACCCTGTTGGTGGAACTCCCATTGCACGACCTCTCTCACTTTCTAAAAAAACAGGACTTAAGAATTTGTTTTTCAAACTGGACTCACAGCTTCCGTCAGGCTCATTTAAGGACAGGGCAAGTCAGTTTGTTGCCGCTCAGGCTTTGGCGCTTGGAGAAAACAAAATTGCTCTTGCTTCAACGGGAAATGCAGGGGCTGCTATGTGCTGTGCAGGGGCTGCTTATGGTCTTGAGATAATACTGTTTGTTCCTCAAACCGCACCTATTAACAAACTAATGCAATCCGTATTGTACGGAGCTACCGTTGTTCCTGTTAAAGGCACATATGACGATGCATTTGCTCTGTCTATTGTGTACACCGAAAACTTTGGTGGAATAAACAGAAATACGGCATATAACCCCATGACTATAGAGGGTAAAAAAAGCGTTTCCATAGAATTGTTTGAGCAGCTTGGAAGAAAGGTTCCGGATGTGTTCTATGTTCCTGTTGGCGACGGCTGTATTATTTCCGGAGTAGCAAAAGGTTTTTATGATCTTAAAAAAGCAGGTCTTATAGACAAGCTCCCACATCTTGTTGCTGCACAAAGCGAGGAGAGTGCAGCCATCTCTAATGCTTTCAATACGGGTAAATTCCTGAACATAGATAAGGCTACAACAAGGGCAGATTCAATTTCTGTTGAATCACCTGCTGCAGGTAGAACTGCCGTGAAACGTCTTAAGGAATGTGACGGATGGGCAACTGTTGTTAAGGACAAGGATATCCTTGAAGCGCAGCTCACCCTTGCTAAAAATGCAGGCGTATTTGTTGAACCTGCTGCCGCTACGGCATATGCAGCGCTTGAAAAAGACGCTTCCATGCTTGTTGAAAAGTTTGGCGAGGATGTTAATGTCGGAGTTCTTCTTACGGGAACGGCATTTAAGGATATGGCTGTATTTGAGGGTAAGGCTTCTGTGCCTGCTGCCATTGAAAATTCAAAAGAGGCAGTTATTAAAAGATTCTCTAAATAAGAGGTAATATGAACAACTTCAGTTTTAAAAGCTTTGGTATAGGGCTTCTTGTGGGCCTTGTGTGTCTTTTGATTGTTTTTATCATTATGTATATTCGTAAAAAAATCAGTGATAAGAATCATAAAAAAGCAATGGCTGAGCTCAAAAAAATGCTCTCAACACGCATGGAAATAGAAAACGAGGGTGTTAACAGCGTTAAAACTGAAGTTGATGTCTTAAAAAAAGAGAATGAGAATATGCGCATTACTCTTTCAACGTTAGATCAAAAAGCAGGACGGAAAGAAACAAGGCAATTACAGCTGTATCAGATCGCTATAGAGAAGCTTATGGTTTCCTCCCCCGGATTTGCTCCGGCATGGCAGCAGGCACTCAGTGAAGCAGAGGAAAGTTTAAAGAGTTCGATAGTAGGGAAAATTCCGTTTGTGGGACGATTTATCACATCGGGCAATTCGCATAATTTAATAGAGGACAAAGACAGTTTAAAATAATAAAAAGGGGATGAATATGACATTTAACGAAAAAATGATACAGCGTTCATCTGCTAAGAACGGAACGCTTGTTCTTGCAGAAGGGTGTGAAGAAAGAACACTAAAGGCTGCGCGCATTATTACGGATAAGGGAATTGCAAAAAAGGTATTCCTTGTAGGGGATAGGAATGAGGTAGAAAAAAAAGCCAAGGAATTGGGAGTTGACCTTAAGGGAATAGAAATTTCAGATCCGCTTACATCCGAAAAAAAAGAATCCTATGTTAAAGAGTATTACGAGCTGAGAAAAGCAAAGGGCATGACACCCCAAGAGGCTGAAAAAATTATGAAAGGCTCTCTTCAGTGGGGTGCAATGATGGTTCATATGGGCGATGCCACCTCAATGGTAGCAGGTGCATTAAACACCACAGGCGATGTTCTTAGAGCATCATTCCAAATTATCAAAACAGCGCCCGGAATTAAAAAGGCATCATCTTGCTTTGTAATGGCAACTCCCAAAAAAGAATACGGAGTTAACGGATCCTTGATATTTGCAGACTGTGCAACCATTCCAAATCCCGATGCCGAAACCCTAAGCGAAATAGCAGCAGCATCAGCAGAAAGCTGTAGAAAATATCTTGAAGCCGAACCTAAGGTTGCATTTCTTTCTTATTCCACAAAGGGCAGCGCAGCAGGGGATCTTGTTGATAAGGTTAGAACTGCCGCAGAGCTGTTTAAAGAGAAGCATCCCGAAATCCAATGTGATGGAGAACTTCAGTTGGATGCAGCCCTTGTTCCTTCCGTTGCTGCTCAAAAAGCACCATCAAGCGCAGTTGCAGGACATGCTAATGTATTGATATTCCCTGATCTTCAGGCTGCGAACATAGGATATAAATTAGTTCAGCGCCTTGCGGGAGCAGAGGCATACGGACCTATTCTTCAGGGGTTTGCACATCCTGTTTCCGACCTTTCGCGCGGTTGTTCTGTTGACGATATAGTTGCAACAGCGGCTATAACGCTTTCGTAATTGCATTTGATTAAATGAAGACTCTTGGAGTTATAACCTTTGGTTGCCGCCTCAATTCCTTAGAGAGCGAAAGTATTATTTCAGCTTTTAAAAAAGAGGGTTGGGCGGTGGACGAAGGCTCTGATAGCGATGATGCCGTTATTATTAATACCTGCACTGTAACATCAAAGGCAGATCAGGGCGCCAGGCGAAT
The DNA here is from genome assembly GCA_028719825.1 of Spirochaetales bacterium. GTDB lineage: Bacteria > Spirochaetota > Spirochaetia > Sphaerochaetales > Sphaerochaetaceae > UBA9848. The sequence goes on from JAQYLW010000027.1 coordinate 8,612, forward strand.
AATACGAAAATACGGTAGCAGAGTTCCTACAATAGTAACAGGGTGTTATGCAACGCTCAGCCAAAAACAGGATATTGAATCGCTTGGAACACATGTCCGTCTTATAAAGGACAAGTCTGTTTTGTTAGAGAGTGATTTTATTCTCTCTTTGGCAAATAATACTCTATGCGACCTATCAAAGCATAAGTACAACCCGTTTGTATTCAGCCCCGATATGTTTACGCTTCATTCCAGAGCATCCTTAAAGATTCAGGACGGATGTGATAATTCATGCTCGTTTTGTGCAGTCCATTTAGCGAGGGGCAAAAGCATATCCCTGAGTCCAAACGAGATTTTATCTCGCATTAAACAGCTTGAGGATAATGGATATAAAGAGATATGCTTAACGGGAGTAAACCTATCCTCATATCGCTATGAGGATATATCGTTTTCAAAGCTGTTAGAGCGTATTATTCCTAACCTTTCAAGCGATACAAGGCTTCGGTTTTCATCGCTTGAACCGGATTATTTGGATGATGCTTTTTTAAGCCTTGCATCCGACTTCCACATTTTTCCGTTTTTCCATTTGCCCATTCAAAGCGCAGCGAAAAGAGTGTTGGAGCTTACGGGAAGGAAGTATGATAAAAATGATGTTGCCGTTATTATAGAAAAACTAAGAAAAGCAAAACACAATCCCTATATTGCCGCGGATTTCATTGCAGGGCTTCCGGGAGAAGGGGATGATGAATTTAAAGAAACATATGATTTTATCAAAGATATAAAACTCTCAAAATTGCATGTGTTTCCCTATTCACCACGTAGCGGAACAACAGCGGCAAAAGAGCATAGAGTACCCGAAAGAATAAGGGATGAAAGGGCAAAAATCCTACAGAATCTTTCAAATGACCTGTACAATGACTACATTCTTTCGTGCAATAACGCCGTATTAGAGGCAATCTGTGAGAAACAGATAAAAGAGGGAATAGCCGTAACCACCGGCAACTATATCAAGGCGATTATTAAACACCCCACAGGCTTATTCAAAGAAGGTGATTTGATTAGGGGTACATTGCAAATTGAAAGCAATTTAACGGTTTTCGTTCCGTGCGCTTAGAGCTTCTTACATTGAAAAAGGCTGTATAAAGATATATTTTTATAACTGTCATTAATTAGAAATTTAGGGGAATATAGTTAGAATATGAATACAGTGGGAATAGTAGTGTCAGTCATATTTATAATTGCTCTTATACTATACTTTATATATTTTCGTGTTTTTGGAACCAGAGGGCATCAGGAAAGCAAATATCTTTATACTACATTTACTCATGATTATACGGATGAGGAAAAAAAGACACTTAAACAAACGATAGCAAAGGGGGTAGAAATCCCCTATGAAACTATAGAAGTCCTTTCAAATGATAATCTTGTACTGCGTGCAAGGTATTATCATGTATCAACCACCTCTCCCACAGATATATTTGTAACCGGATATAATGGACTTTGCAGGCGCGATTTTGCCGTTCTTTTTCAACACTCCCTAAATACGCTGCACCATAATGTCCTTTTAACATCAAACCGTGCACATGATGAAAGTACGGGGCATTTTTGCACGTTCGGTAAATCAGAAAGCGAAGATATTATTGTGTGGATAGGTAAGATTGTTGAAATGATGCCGCAATCGCCAATCAACGTAATAGGCTTTTCTCTTGGTGCTTCCGCCTGTATTCTTGCCTCTCCGTATATGGACAGCCACGTAAAAAAGCTTGTAGCTGATGCTCCTTTTTCAAACGGCAAAGATGAAATGCGCTACATGCTTAAAAAACTTTTCCCTAAGGGCGGAAAAATTCTGTTTCCGCTTGTTCGTTTTGGAACATATGTGTATGGCGGCTTTAGACTGTCAAAAATTGACGTGGTAAAAGCGGCACAAAAATGCTCGGTTCCCGTATTGCTTATACATTCAAAGGGCGATAAGATGGTTCCGTTTGAAATGGGGAATGAAGTTTACCAAGCACTTGGAGAGAACAAACAATTTCTTGTTCTATCCGAAAACACGGGCCACGGAGAAGGCGGAATAAAAGAGAAAGATAAGTATCTTAGTGCAATTACAAATTTTTTAGAGGAATAAATGACACCGTTTACACACTTGCACCTTCATACTGACTACTCGTTGCTTGACGGGTGCGGCCGCATAAAGGATTATGTGAAAAAGGCAAAAGAATACGGTATGACATCTATGGCCATAACAGACCACGGCGTTATGTTCGGCGTAATAGATTTTTACAAAACCTGTATTGCAAATGGAATTAAACCCATTATCGGATGTGAGTTTTATGTTGCAGAGGGCGATCTTGATATAAAGGACGAAACCAATAAAAAACGAAATCACCTCATTCTTTTAGCCAAGGACAACACCGGGTATAAAAACCTTATAAAAATGGCATCCATTGCCTATGTTGACGGGTTTTACATCAAACCGCGCATTGATAAAAAGACTCTTGAAAAGTACCATGAGGGCATAGTATGTCTTTCTGCGTGTATTGCAGGGGAAATTCCACGTCTGCTTCTTGATGGACGTTTTGAAGAGGCTGAAAAGGCAGCGCTTTGGTATAAGAATCTTTACGGAAGCGAAAACTATTACATAGAAATTCAAAATCACCATATAGATAAGGAGCTGGAGGTTCTTCCGCATCTTGTTGCTCTTGCCCGTAAGCTTGATATTCCTCTTGTTGCAACAAATGACTGCCATTACGTGAACAAAGAGGACAGTGAGGCACAGGATGTGCTTATGTGTATCGGAATGGGCAAGCTGGTAAGCGATGAGAACAGGCTGAAATTTTCAACAGACGAGCTGTATTTCAGATCAGGCGATGAGATGGCAGAGCTGTTCAAGGACATACCCGAAGCAATTCAAAACACAAAGCGCATAGAGGAGCAGTGCTCGCTTACCCTTTCGCTTCCCGGTCCTTTACCTCCGCATTTCAAAATAGAAGAGGGTACAACCTGGGATAACGGATATCTTGAAAAGATGAATTTCGTTTTAAAGGATCCTAACAAAGAAGAGGACAGAAACAAACTGGGAACCATAGGAGAAGAATGGCTTTCAGAAGCGGGGATCCTTGCCGAGATGGCAAACAAGGGGCTGAGAGAAAGATACAAAGAGGTTACCAAAGAACTTCAGCAACGCTTGGATTACGAGCTTAATGTCATTATATCAATGAACTTTGCAGGCTATTATCTCATTGTTGCCGATTATGTGAACTGGTCAAAGAACAACGGTGTCAGCATAGGCCCCGGTCGCGGAAGCGGTGCAGGCTCTCTTGTTGCATACAGCATTAGAATAACAGACATAGATCCGATAAAATACGGCTTGTTGTTTGAGCGCTTTTTAAATCCCGAAAGAATAAGCATGCCGGATTTTGACATAGACTTTTGTACCGATAACAGGGAAAGGGCAATAGAATATGTTACAAAAAAATACGGAAGTGAGAATGTAGGTCAGATATGTACATTCGGAACATTAGGTGTAAAAAACTGCATTAAAGATGTTTCAAGAACGCTTGATATTCCTCTTTCTGCCGCAAATGAAATGTCGGACTCCATTGATAAGGCATATCCCGGAGATTGGAAGGGGTTAATTGAGGGATTTACCACAAAGGACGGGGCTATATTTCCGCCCAACCAAAAGATTAAGGAATATATCGCATTAGGTGGCGCATATGCAAAAATGGCTGATATCATCCCCAAAATAGAGGGCATGGTTCGTCAGATAGGGTTGCACGCGGCAGGGGTTATTATATCGCTTGGCGGACTTGACAGCTTTGTCCCGCTATACAGGGATTCAAAAAAGGGAATAGTCGCATCCCAGTTTGAAATGACTCAGATAGAGGAGTGCGGCCTTGTAAAAATGGACTTTTTGGGTCTTAAAACCCTTACGCTTATAGATCACACCGTAAACTTTATCAAACGCAATAACCCTGATTTTGATATAGAAAAAATTCCGGAGAACGACAAAAAAACATTTGATCTGTTTGCTATGGGGAATACAGAAGGCGTGTTTCAATTTGAAAGTGCTGGCATGAGGAGAATGCTTCGTTCAAGTAAACCTCAAAGCATATCCGATCTTGCAGCATTAAACGCCCTATACAGACCGGGACCTATGGATAACCTTCCGATGTATATCGAGAATAAAAACAATCCGACAGCCATAGACTATCCTTTTGAGGAACTAAAAGAGCTTCTTAAAGAAACATATGGAGTTATTGTATATCAGGAACAGGTGATGTTTGCGGCCCGTATCTTTGCAGGCTACAGCATGGGAGCTGCCGACAACCTTAGAAAAATAATGGGAAAAAAGAAAAAAGAACTTATTCCCAAGGAAAAGGAGAAGTTTATTGCCAGCTCTGTGAAAAACGGCAAAACCAAGGAAAGAGCAGCAGCCCTTTTTGAACTTCTTGAGCCGTTTGCAGGATATGGGTTTAATAAAAGCCACGCCGTAGGCTATGCGGTTATAGCCTATCAAACGGCATATCTTAAGGCAAACTATCCCATTGAGTTTATGACTTCAATGCTGTTAATGGAAGCGCAGGGCTCCGATTCCGATAAATATAAGGAATATCTTAATCTTGTAAAAGAGGAGGGTATAAAAATAGTACCTCCCGATGTGAATAAGTCTTATATGAGTTTTTCACCCGAAGGCGATAATATTATCTATGGACTTGAAGGTCTAAAAGGCATGGGAAGGATAGCCGCAGAAAAGATCATTGACGAAAGGGAAAGAAATGGAAAATTCAAGGATTTTATGGATTTCATTGTAAGGATGAGCGAAACGGGAGTTGTTAATACCGCAGCTATAACTACTATGATAAATGCCGGTGCCTTTGATTCGTTTAATTCCAACAGGCACGAGCTTGTAATGAACCTCGATAAGGCTATTGATGAGGCTTCGCACATAATAAAAGATCGTTTGTATGGACAGATGAGCCTGTTCGGCGGTGCAGACGATGAGCCATCCTTATCGTCTTTTGAATTTACACACTATGAGCCGTACACAAAAAAGGAACAACTTGAAAAAGAAAAAGCGTCAATAGGATGTTATCTTTCGGGGCATCCGCTTGATGAATATAAAGATGAAATTGCACGCATAGACTACCATCCGCTTTTGGAAAAGGATTCTTTCCCAAAGGGTGTTGATATACCCCTTATAGTTTATGTTGATGATGCAGTCAGCTCAATTTCCAAAAAAGGTAAGGAGTACGGACGAATCTCTATAAGCGACTACGGAGCAAGAGCTGATATTTTTGCATGGGGCAAAACATGGAGGGATTATCAAAGCATGATACACAAAGGGGAAGTGTGTGCCATGATTGTAAGAAAAAGTGAAAAAATGTCTGATGATATGATCACGCTTGTGCGCGCGTGTATGGTTTCGGATTTACCTAAAAAGCCACGTCATTGTCTTAATATATTGCTAAAGGAATCCCTTGCTGATGGCGCTCATCTTGAAGAGATAAAAAATGTTCTTACATTTTCACACGGAGAATATCCTGTTATGCTTCATCTATCTGACGGAGAGAGGACGCAAAGAATAAGAGTGGGATCAGAATTCAGAATAGACGGAGAGGGCGAGAGCATAGAAAGTCTTATGGAAAACGATGCCGTTGAATCTGTGTGGTGGACATAGCTATGCCTCATTTATTCAGCCTTACAAAAAAACTCTCTGAACTTAAGTATATAAAACCCAAAACGCTTGAGGGGCTCAATGCCGAAGGGATATATACAGTGTCGGATTTGCTTTTATATGCCCCTTCTCGATACGAGGACAGAAGTACTTTAAGGCGTGCATATCAAATACGTGAGAGTGGAGTATTGAACACCTTTGCTGAAGTTAAAAGCACAAGCTATTTCGGTCCTGTTAACAAGCGAATCCTAAAAATAACATTGGAAGAATGCTATATTCAAAAGGATGAAAACCTGTATCGGCCAAATACGATAAATCTTTTGTGTTTTAACAGAAACTTTATGGAGCGTTATGTTCATACGGGGAACAGGTATTATCTTTTTGGGACTGCAAACAGAAAAACTCCATCCTCTGTGGATCTTGCTTCATTTGAATTGCATCCTGCCTTAAGCGCCGAGGATTACGGATACGGTAAGATATTGCCTATATATCCGCTAAACTCCCTTTTAAGCGCAAAGTCAGTGCGTAATTGTGTATTTAAGGTTTATGATGAGTTTCAAAAAGACCTTACATCGCCCCTTGATGAAGACACTGTTCAAAAAGCAGGACTTATGGATATAAAACAAGCTATAAGCGCCCTGCATTATCCCTCATCAATCTCTCAAGCTGAAAAAGCACGTCGCACTCTTGCCGCAAACGAATTGTATTATCTTATCAAAGAATACGGTACATTCGGTGGCAGAGAGGATGATGATATTATCGCCCATCCTGTTTTGAACGAGCATGAGAAAAAATTCATAGCATCCCTCTCTTTTAAGCTTACACAAGCGCAGGAAGATGCATTGAACGAAATCATCTCCGACTTGGATGCTGATTTTGTTATGAAGCGTCTTTTACAGGGCGATGTGGGCTCAGGAAAAACAATAGTCAGTCTTATAGCAGCCTATCACGAGATCCTTAAAGGAAATCAGGTTGTTATGATGGTACCCACGGAGCTGCTCTGTGTTCAGCATTATAAAAACGCTTTGGCACTTTTTGAAAATACAGGAGTAAACACGGTTCTTTTAAAGGGGGGACAGAGCGCAAAAGAACGAAATAGCGTATTGTCGGCAATAAGGGATAAAAGGGCGAATCTTGTTATAGGCACGCATTCGCTATCCGGTGAAAACATAGAGTTCTCACCATCGCTTTCATTGGCGATTATAGATGAGGAACAGCGCTTCGGTGTTGAGCAAAGAGAATCATTTTTAAAAAAGAACAGCATGGTGAACATTCTTACCATGAGTGCAACCCCAATTCCGCGCTCCCTTGCAGAGCTGTTATGCGGTAAGGCAAATCTTAGTACAATCACAACGCTTCCCTCAGGAAGGCAACCCATTATTACCCATCTTGTAAGCCCTAATAAGCGTAATTTGATGTTTGATTTTATTAAGAATGAATTTGAAAAGGGGAATCAGGCGTATTTCGTTGCTCCCCGAATCAACAGTACGGATGACGCGCGACGTGATGTATATGATCTTGAAACGGAGCTGACAGCGGTATTTCCCTCCCTTCCCTACGGGGTTATACATTCTAAGGTGAATGAAAAGGATAAAATCAGCATACTTGAAGATTTCAGAACGGGCAAACTTAAATACATTATAGCCACAAGCGTTGTGGAAGTGGGACTTGATAATCCAAATGCAACCTGTATGGTTATTGAAAGAGCTGACTTGTTTGGACTTTCAACGCTTCATCAGCTTAGAGGACGAGTAGGCCGAGGCAACAAGCAGAGCTTTTGTTTTTTGGTATATACAAAAAATATGACACAGGAGGCTGTAAGCAGGCTCAAGGCCATGCGTGACAGTACAGACGGATTTGCTCTTTCGGAAAGCGATGCAAATACACGTGGAATGGGCGATGTCTTTGGAACAAAACAAAGCGGCAAAAGCAGCTTGAAGTTCATAAATCTCAAAACGGACAGGGATTTATTCCCTGTTATCAGAAATGCCGTAAAAAAGGAAAGTTCAAAATGAGAGTAACAGGGGGTAGCCTTTTAAACAGGCGTATTGAGTGTCCGCCGGGCATTATTCGTCCTGCAATGGATAGAATGAGGGAATCCATGTTTTCTATTCTAAACAGCCGTGGTTTAATTACCGATGCCGTTTTTTTAGACTTGTTTGCAGGTTCCGGAATTATGAGTATAGAGGCATCATCAAGGGGAGCAAAAGAGGTTATTCTTGTAGAAAAGGATTATGGGAAAAAACGGATTATCCAAAAAAACCTTCAGTTGGCAGACGAGATAGGGGTAAAGCACACTCTTTTTTTAAAGGACGTTTTTAAGTTCCTTGAAAACTATCAGGGACAGCCCTATACGATTATTTATGCAGATCCTCCCTTTCCCTTAAAGGGCAAGGAGCGTATATTGGATTTGATCGACTTAAACACGAATTTACTCACCCCAGGCGGTTTGTTCGTTGTACATATACCATCCGAAGAACAAAAACTATGGAAGGAACAAAGCGACAGCGGATTGCTCAAATTGATTGATACGCGAGTTTACGGCAGGTCTGTTTTGCTTTTTTTCAAGTATTTTGTGATATAATGTTTTTAGTGAGTAATCTCATAGTCTTGTGTTGAGGAAGAATTATGAACAAAATTGTATCAAAAAAACAGCTCAGCGATGAAGTTTTCAAATTTGTGATTGAAGCACGCGATATTGCCGAGAATGCAGAGCCCGGACAATTTTTGGTAGTCCATCAGGGAGGGGAAGGAGATGAGAGAATTCCGCTTACCATTGCAGATAAGGATGTAACTCACGGAACGGTTACTCTTGTTTTTCAAACGGTTGGAGAATCCACGCATCGCCTTGCTAAATTAAACTGCGGAGATTATATAGCGCATGTTCTTGGTCCTCTTGGAACTCCGTCGGAAATTGAGAAATTCGGACACGTTGTGTGTGTAGGGGGCGGAATAGGACTTGCTCCGTTATACCCCATAGCCAAGGCACTTAAAGAAGCAGGTAACAAAGTCACTATAATTGCAGGTGCTCGCCGAAAGGACTTGCTTGTTATGATGGAAGAAAACAGCTCTGTTGATCCCGATATTATTATTTGTACCGATGACGGTTCTATAGGACGTAAAGCACTTGTAACAGAGCCGCTTAAGGAGCTTTGCGAAACAGGTAGCGTTGATAGGGTTATCGCTATCGGTCCGCCTATAATGATGAAATTCTGTTCAAAAACAACAGAGCCGTTTAAAATTCCTACCGTTGTTTCGTTAAATACTCTTATGGTAGACGGAACCGGAATGTGCGGATGTTGCAGGGTCAGCATTGGGGATAAAACAAAATTTGTATGTGTTGACGGTCCTGATTTTGATGCTCATCTTGTGGATTGGGACAACATGTTTGCCAGAATGGGAACGTATAAGGAATACGAAACAGAGCATCACCATAAATGCCATATAGATCTTCATATAGAGGAGGGAAAAGCATGAACAGGGCAAAAGAAAAAACAGAAATAATGAAAAACCAGGATCCCGAACAAAGAATACACAACATGAGTGAAGTTGCGCTCGGGTTTACAAAAGAACAGGCAGTGCGTGAAGCCGCCCGTTGCTTGAATTGCAAAACAAAACCCTGTGTTTCAGGCTGTCCCGTAGGTATTGATATCCCTGCCTTCCTTTCATATGTGGCAGAAGAAGAATTTGATAAGGCCGCCGATAAAATAGCCGAAAGCTCCCTGTTCCCAAGAATATGTGGCCGTGTATGCCCTCAGGAAAAACAGTGTCAAAAAGAATGTACTGTAGGGAAAATGCATAAGAGTGTTGATGAGGCGGTAGCTATAGGACGAGTTGAGCGTTTTGTTGCCGATTATCAAAGTGAGCATTCAAAAACACCTGTCAAACCGTCTGTTAAAAAAACAGGCAAAAAAGTAGCCATAGTGGGCTCAGGACCTGCCGGTGCTTCATGTGCCGCCGACCTTGCAAAGATGGGGCACGAAGTTCATATTTTTGAAGCATTCCACAAGCTTGGCGGAGTGCTTACCTATGGAATTCCTGAATTCCGCCTGCCCAAGGAAATAGTTAAAAAAGAATTTGAAAAACTTGCCTCTCTTGGTGTTCAAATGCACCTTGACACTCTTGTAGGAAGAACAAGAACCATCAAGCAGCTTATGGAAGAGGATGGATTTGACGCTGTGTTCATAGGATCCGGAGCAGGGCTTCCGAACTTTATGAACATTAAGGGTGAAAACGCGGTTGGAGTTCTTTCTGCAAACGAATATCTTTCACGTATTAACCTTATGAAAGCCTATGACTCATCTATCTCACGCACCCCATATCCCAAGGCAGAAAGAGTTGCTGTGTTCGGTGCGGGTAACGTGGCAATGGATGCCGCACGTACGGCTCGCAGAATGGGAGCAAAGAGCGTTGCGATAATATACAGACGCGGAGAGGAGGAGGTACCTGCCCGTAAGGAAGAGGTTGAGCATGCAAAAGAAGAGGGTATTGAGTTTATGCTCCTCAATGCACCAAAAGAGATACTTACGGATGAAAAGGGAAGAGTAAAGGGCGTTGTGCTTTTGTCATGTAAATTAGGTGAACCCGATGCATCCGGAAGAAGAAGACCGGAAATAATTCCGGGAAGCGAGCATATTTATGATTGCGACCTTGTTCTTGTTTCAATAGGTAATGCATCTAATCCGCTTATATCCATGACTACAAAAGAAATAGAAGTGAATAAACGTGGTAACTTTATAGTCAATCCCGACACCCTTGAAACTTCAATGAAGGGCGTATTTGCAGGCGGAGATATAGTTCTTGGCGCTGCTACGGTTATTCTGGCCATGGGACAGGGCAGAAAAGCAGCAAAGGGAATAAACGATTATCTTAACAGCAAATAGGCTACGAAATAAGTTTTAAAACGCCTTTTGCAGCCTCTGCATAGGCTCTTTGGAGTCCTCCCCTGCCAAGGAGGACTCCACCGAAATATCGAATTATAAAAATACCGCAGTTTGTAAGTTCGCTTGCATACAGAATGTTGAACACGGGCTTACCTGCGGTGTATTTTGGTTCTTTATCGTCGCTAAACGAAAACTGGTCCTTTTTTTCGCCCCAAACCGCAGCATGAACGACGTGCTTCGCTTTGGGATGTTCTTTTTTTAATAAAGCGACCTTCTCTTTGGTTTCGTTTCCGTTTGATACGGGAGATAAAACCGCAATAAAACGTGATTTCTTTATGGTGATTTCATATATGTAGGTTTTACTTATTGTATTCACAAAAAACAGTATATCACTATTTGTAAATTTTTATAAAACTCCCTCAAATGCTTGTGATATAATTAAGTTATAGTCTTTATAAAGGGGATGTATTATGAAGAAATATTCCAAAGCAATATTGGTTTCTTTAATGGTATTGTTATTCCTGTTTGTTTCTTGCAGCAAAAAGGAAAGCGTAAGTGAAAGTGCAAATGCAAAAGAGGCAAAACAGAGTTATAAAATAGCCCTGGTTGTTGAATCCACCGTTGATGATAAGGGATGGTGCCAGGCTATGTATGACGGTCTTGTTGAAGCAAAGGGAATACTTGGGGACAAAATAGAATTTAAAGTATTTGAAAAGATGCTTGCAATCGATTCGGGTTCCATATTCCGCCAGTGTGCCGCAGAGGGGTATAATTTGATTCTTGCCCACGGAGCACAGTATAAGAACTCCATTATTGAAGTGGCAGCGGATTTCCCAAAAGTTTCTTTTGCATACGGAACTGCAGATATCATAGCAGGTGACAATATATTCACATATATGCCGGAAAGTGAAGAAACAGGATATCTTGCAGGGTTGCTTGCCGGATTTATGACAAAATCAGGTATTGTAGGTCTTGTAGGTCCGGTTGACGGAGGAGATGCTGCTCGTTATAACAGGGGCTATGTACTTGGCGTACAGAAGGCAAATCCCAAAGCAAAGATACTTGTTGCACACACAGGTTCTTTCTCGGATAACGTTAAAGCCAGTGAAATTGCAACAAGCCAAATTAAGAACGGAGCTGATGTGCTCTCCGGTTCTGCTCAGCAGGCAGTAGGCGCACTTGTTGCAACAGCAGACAGCAAAAACGGACTGTGGGTTGCTCAGGACTATGCTCAGCTTGAAACAGATGCAGGAAAAAAACGCTGCTTAGCCGCATCTTCATACAACTATGGAGCCGTTATAGTTGATATAGTAAACAACTATCTTGATAAGGGAGTTAAGGGCGGAATTTGTATTCCTCTTAACTTTAATAACAACGGCTTTGTATTCAAGTACAACGATGCATTAAAGAGCAGTATTCCATCAGAAGTCGTAAAAGAAGTTGATGCTGCTCTTGCTTCCTTCAAAGCGGCCTCCGGAACTCTTTCAAATTGGAGAAGTGTTGACTATTCCAAACTTTGATATGGAAGGATAAATATTCAAGTGGGGTTGTGCTGACATTTAAACAAGGTTTGCACAATCCCTTTTTTATTTACGGAGGAACAAATGAATTGCAAAATCAAATCCATGTTAAAAAAGAATGTTTCTCACTATCCCAAGCAGGAGGAAAACGAAGGGATAACATCTTTAACAATGGAGGGTATAACAAAAAGGTTTCCGGGACTTCTTGCCCTTAACAATGTAAACATTGAAATAGGTAAGGGGGAAATATTGGCATTAGTTGGTGAAAACGGTGCCGGTAAAACCACCCTTATGAACGTTCTTATGGGTTTGTATCAGGCTGATGAGGGGCGAATAACGGTAAACGGTAAGGAAATAAAGTTCAAGGGCCCTGAGGATGCATTTAAAATAGGAATTGGAATGGTTCATCAGCAATATATGCTCGTTCCAAATCTTACTGTTGCCGAAAATATTGCCCTTGGCATGAAAAATGCGCATAAGCTTTATAAGGTGGATATGCAGGCGGTTAGAAAAAAAATAGATGAGGTGAGCGAAAAATACGGCCTTGTTGTGAACCCCGATGCATATATATATCAGATATCCGTAGGCGAACAGCAAAGGGTGGAGCTTGTAAAAACTCTGTGTTTAGGTGCGAAATTCCTGATTTTAGACGAACCTACAAGTGCTCTTACTCCACAGGAAACGGATGAGCTTATCAAGCTGCTGTTAACTATGAAAGACAAGCTGTCTATTATTTTTATAAGTCATAAGCTTGCCGAAGTTAAGGCCCTTTCAAACAAGGTGGTAATTCTCCGTCACGGAGAGGTTGTATTCAAGGGGAACACTGCCGACTACAGCGCATCTGAAATAGCATCCAAAATGACGGGACACGAGGTGGAGCTTCCGCAAAACACAGAAGAGGATATGCACGGAGAGGTTGCACTTGATGTGAAGAACATATCTGTTCTTTCCGATCGCGGAGCTATGGCGCTGAACGGACTGAATCTATGTATCCATTCAGGGGAGATAGTAGGGCTTGCGGGAGTTTCGGGAAACGGACAAAGGGAGCTTGCCGAGGCTATTAACGGCCTTAGAAGAGTAGAGAGCGGCACTATTGAACTGTTTGGACAGGAAATACAAAACACAAGCGTCCATAGCGTAATAGAGCGTGGTATGGGCTATATACCCGAGGAGCGTAACATAGAGGGAATTGTGCCTCCGTTCTCAATTAAGGAAAACTATATTCTCAAGGATAGTGATAATGAGGTGTACAGCAAAAAAGGACTGTTCATCAATGCCAAGCAGGTTCAAAAAAATGCCGAAAAGCTTGTAAAAGAATTCGATGTAAGAACTTCCAGCATAGAACTGAGCGCCGGCTCATTATCCGGAGGAAACATCCAAAAGGTTATTCTTGCGCGTGAAATGACAAGGAATCCAAAATTTCTTATTTCCGTATATCCTACACGCGGACTTGATTTAGGCGCTATAGAATTTATTCATAAAAAGCTTCTTGAAAAACGAAGAAACGGTGTTGGAATTCTATTAATATCGGAGGAGCTTGATGAGATAATGTCGCTTTCCGACAAAATTGCCGTTATTTATAAGGGCCGAATTCAAAAGATACTGCGAAGAGAAGAGGCAACCAGAGCAAAACTGGGTATGCTTATGGCGGGGGTAAATGATGAGCAATAAAAGATTTATGTTTTTATACAGGCTTGGAGTAACTCTTCTTGCCGTACTTGCTGTTTTTGTAATGTCGTCCATGGTGTTGCTTATGATAAATGCGGACTTATCAAAAACATACTACACCATGATTATAAAACCGTTTACTAACAGCATACACATTACGGAAGTTATTGTTCGTGCCATACCGCTTTGTATCATTGCGCTCGGTGTTTGTGTCGCATACAGATCGGGAATAATAAACATCGGTGCAGAAGGTCAGATGGCAATGGGTGTGATTTGTTTTACAGGCGTTGCACTTTCGCTTCCATCCCTTCCAAAGGTGGTCTTGCTTCCGCTGTGTTTTATTGCAGCAATCTTAGGCGGTGCGATTTGGGGCTTTATACCCGGTATTCTTAAGGCAAAGTTAAAGGTTTCCGAATTGCTTTCTACCGTAATGCTAAACTACATAGCAGCACAGGCGTATTCGCTATGTCTTAGAACAATATATATGGATCCTACGGATAAGGCTACTCCCCAAAGTACACGTCTTGCAAGCGGAGCACATCTTTCACGGCTTTCGGGCAGACTTCATACGGGAGTGATTATAGCCATTGTTCTTGCCGTAATAGTGTATTTCCTAATGTGGAAAACCAGTACGGGATATAAGCTAAGAGCATCAGGAGCTTCCGAAAGAGCGGCAAAATACGGTGGAATAAACGTTGCAAAATACGTGTGTTTGGCTGCGATTATTTCAGGAGCTTTTGCAGGACTCGCAGGAGGTGTGGAAATAGCCGGAGTTCATCGTAGAGCAATAGAAGGTATAACAAACAACTATGGTTTTGCAGGTGTTGTGGTTGCCCTGTTCGGCGGTTTGCATCCGCTTGGTATAGTGCCGGCTTCATACTTTTTTGGTCTCTTAATTTACGGTTCTACTCTTATCAGCGGAGAGACGGGCGTTCCTGCAAACATTGTTGGTGTTATGGAGGGTATTATCATTATAGTGATTGTGGTATCACAGATGATATTGAATAACAAATATTATCAAGATAAGGTCAAGAGGTGGATTGATAAGAAGCTTAACAAACATACGCCAAAGGAGGTAAAACCATGATGACAATCATTGTTAATATGCTTGAGATGTGTATCTCGTTCTCCGTTGCCTTACTTTTGGCATCGATAGGGGAAATGTTCAATCAGCGAGCCGGTGTATTCAACTTAGGGTGTGAAGGAATAATGTCACTTGGCGCTTTCTTTGGAATGCTTGTTGTGTATTTTGCCGAAAAGGCAGGATACTACAGCGGATGGTTCAATTTTTTGGGATTTTTACTTGCTGCCGTAGTCGGAGCGCTTTTAGGGTTGTTCTTTGGCTTGATCGTAGTTACATTCCGAGCGCCGCAAGGAATTGCAGGCATAGGCTTTCAGATGTTTGGAGTGGGGCTTGCGGGAACATTGTTCAGATACTATGTAGGAGGAGTTCAAAACATAAAGGGTGTTACGGCAACAGGTATTCCGGGGCTTAGAAATATTCCTGTTATAGGCCAGATATTCTTTTCACATAGTGTCGTTGTTTATCTTGCATATCTTACGGTTCCTATAGCATGGTATATTCTTTTTAAGACTCCTTGGGGGCTAAAAGTCAGGGCAGTGGGTACTCACCCAAGAGCAAGTGACAGTATGGGTATTAACGTAAATAAAATCAGATACGAGGCGCTTGCCTTAGGCGGAGCATTTGCCGGTATTGCAGGAGCATATCTGTCGCTTGCCCAGGCGCATTTGTTCAATGATACAATTATTTCGGGTCGTGGATTTATCGCAGTTGCCCTTGTTTATTTTGGTCACTGGCATCCATATCAGATATTAGGCGGAGCCATGCTGTTTACTCTTGCGCAAACATTCCAGGCTCAGGTACAGAGCTCAGGTATTGCTTTCCCGTATGAATTTGCAGTTATGCTTCCGTATATTCTTGTAATTGTTGTTTTGGCATTTACGTCTAAAAACAACAAGATGTCTCCATCAGCCCTTGGAAAACCGTTTAATCGCGAGCAAAGGGTATGAGAATCTTTTAAGAAAAGGCAAGGTGAGTGCATCCCTTGCCTTTTTGTTGCAAAAGCAAAATGCATACTTTAGAATAATAATATGAATATCGCACTTTGTACTGACACATTTATCCCCATTATGGGAGGGACAGGAATGGTGGTAAATGCCCTTGCAAACGAATATATACAGAAAGGGCATAATGTAGCTGTTTTTACAAGCGATATGTCGCTTAAAAACATAAACGACAGCCTATTGCCATACAAGGTGTATAGAACGCATTCACATCGTGTGCTTCCCGGAGTTCACACTCCTTTTCCTAATCGTGATAAGTGTTTTAATAAAAAGCTCTACGAATTTTCACCTGATGTTATACATTCACATACTCCGTTTGCCATAGGGTGGTGGGGTATAATCAGGGCTAAAGAGCTTCATATTCCTTCTGTTTTGACCACGCATACTTATCTGAATTATATGAATGACCTTCAAGTTCCGTTTTCAAAGAAAAATCCCATACACAAGGCAATAGTTAAGCAATTATCCCTACAGCCCAAAAAGGCCTCTGCAAACTGTTCTATACTTACTGCCGTTTCAAAAAGCGTGGTAGATGCTGAAATCAGGAGGGTATATAAACTTTCCCGAAATGTAGAAATAGTGCGTAACGGCTATACTGTAAACACAGAGCAAAACTGCACTTCTAACGCCTCATATCACATGGAAAATAAAATCACTCTTGCTTATGCAGGACAGATAGATAAAATAAAAAACATTGCCTTCTCTCTTAGGGTATGTGATGAACTAAAAAAACGTTCTATTCCTTTTGAGTTTAACCTTGCAGGCGCAGTTAATAGTAAATTCACCCTGCCTTTTGTTAAAAACGATATGGACAGGTATATCAAACTGTCTAAAGAATTAGGAATTGAAAGCTCTGTGCATTTTTTAGGACGTCTTGATAAACAGGAATTAGGATTGCATTATGGTAAGTCTGATATCTTTTTATTTCCATCAATTTTTGATACGGACGGACTTGTGGTAAAAGAAGCCGCTGCAAAAGGGACTCCTTCTTTAGTTATTAAGAATACGGGCGCTGCCGAACAAATAGAAGATGGAGTAAACGGATGGGCACTTGATGATGATGTAAATGCATTTGCGGATAAGGTGGAAGAGATATACAACATGAAGAAAAACTTCCCAAACGAATATCTTGAATTAAGGGAAAGCACGAAGAATAAACCTATTCCGCTTTGGAAGGATATTGCAGACGAATATCTTACCCTATATCGACAAAGAGTTGAATAATGTCTTTATCGAAGTGAATGCTCTACTTTTTTGTGCGATTATTCTGTTTCCAGCTATATCCGCAGTTTTGACAAACAGCCATACTTCTGTGTATTGTCACTATTTTTTGTCTTTTGTGCCCAAACATTGAACCAAGGATCATATAAAACGTGAAGAACAGCCACATTATAGGATAAAGCCACCATCCTATAAACATCCAATATAAAACGCCGTGATGTTTGGTTTTGAGTTTTTGTTCACTGACAATCTGAAAAGTGATGTTGTTGCTACCGCATTTAGGGCATTCCATTGTTTTTATTAATCTCCCGTGCTTATTAGTTTAATACAATTGTCGCAAAAATCAACAAAACAAATAATCACAAAATAGCAGCGATAGCGGTATGGATGTATATTGACACCACCCCCCATCGTTTGCTAACCTTTTCTTTGTATTCCATGACATCGTAGCTCAGCTGGATAGAGCATCAGGTTGCGGACCTGAGGGTCGGAGGTTCGAATCCTCTCGGTGTCACTTTTTTATTTTGAAATAGCAATTCTTCGTTAACCGTATTAAGAGAGTATAACTAATACAGAAAGTTGGATGTGGAACATTATTCATGCACACAAAAAAATCCTTGTACCTTTTACAACGGTAAAAAAATAAAAAAGTAAAAAAATCTTGCAGTGTTCTTGACAACATATAAAGAATTTTAATATTGTATTAGGGTTGCTATTGAGAAAGATAGTGGCTATGAAAATTAAAGCATTAGAGATAGGGGAAGAAGGAAATAAGCAGGATGCAGTTTTGGTAAAAGGAAATGCACTCTGAT
>JAQYLW010000028.1 GCA_028719825.1 Spirochaetales bacterium
CTTCAAGATATAAGATTGTCTGCAACTTCGGTTAAAACCTTTATAGACTGTCAGCGAAAGTTCTATTATACAACGGTTTTAAAGCTTAAAAGCGAGGTTGATACAAGCATAAAGCTTGATACATGGCTGTTGCCGAATGTAAAAGGAGATTTTGTTCATGAGGTTTTAAAAGAGTATATCGATCAATCCTTTATACACGGTGTGGTTAGCGATTTAGTACCCGATAAACAAAAAATGGATGCCGTGATAGAGACGCATACACAAGTTGATGAAAAGCTTTTGAAAACAATCATAGACAGCGTTGATAAAAAGTATTCAGATCTGTACCCTGCGCTTGATAAGGTGCATGATCAGGAATTAAAAATATTAACGGATGCTATCACTGATGAGATAAAACGCACCATAAGCAACTTAAAAGATGCATATCCCGTGGCTGCGGAATGGACAAGCGATAAGGAATTTCAGTGTCGTAAAATGGCATTTTCTAAAAAAAGCAGAATAGACCGTATTGACTATAATTTATCAGACTCTACATACACCATAATTGACTACAAGGTGAAAAACACAAAATCATCGGCACAGTTCAAGGAAAGCCATGTAAAAGTTAAGGATATTGAGGAAAACGATAATATTCAGGAATATCTGTATTATTTAATAGTCAATGATTATCTTAAGCGACACAATAACAAAAAAAGCGTTAAAAACGTTGTGTTCCGTCTTGTTCTTACGGGTGAGGACGTTTCTATCGAAAATCTTACAAGTGCATACGGCATAATTGACGACAAGGTAAACAAGATACAAAACGCAATAGAAAACAATATATGGCAGAGCCCTGAGGACTGCAAAGAAATATGTATGTACTGTGATTATAAATACATATGCCGCGACATAATAGATGTTAATGAAAAAGCTGATAAGGAAAGTGATGATGAGTAAAAGTATAATAAAAGTTTTAATGGAAGCCGGAGCCGGAGCCGGTAAAACATACAGTCTTGTTAAAGAAATAATCAAGTTGTTATCAGAGGGCAGGGCAAGCACGAGTGAAATCAGTGCTATTACATTTACAAATGCGGCAGCCTCAGAGATGAAAGGGAGAATTCAGGAACAGCTTTTATGCCCCACCGACAATCCTAATTTACAAAATGCTGCTGAGCACATTGATGATTTAGTAGTATCTACCATTCATTCATTTTGTAATAAGATACTGTCGCTGTTTCCGTTTGAATTGGGCTTCTCACTGGACAAAAACATCATTACCGAAGAAAAAGACATACAAAAGCGCATAGATGAACTGTTTGAGAATGCAATTGGTGAATGTGAAGAGATGGAGAGTGTATGTAATGAATTTGGTATTAAAACAAGAATTATCAAGGATGTTTTTACCGACATGGTAAGCAGCAACATTGATTCTTGGCAAACATATGAAGGGGTGGACACAAGCAGCGCTTACATAAAAAAAGTAAAAGAAAGATGTTTATCTCTATACAACGATATTTTGACTCTTATTAAATCAAGTGCAAAAAAATTTTCAGATCCCTCCTTAATACCTGAAATATTAAAAAGCGAAGCGTTAAGATTATACAACTCGCCTATATTAAAGAATTTTACTATAGAAGAATATAAACGCATTAATGATGAATTCTTTAATAAATTGCGTAAGAAAGTTAAAGACACATTAAAATTCTGTATATATAAAGAAAGATTTAATAATCCGAGCCCATTGAGTGACGAGCAAAAGAAAGAGGTTAAAACGGAGAACGCACGCATAAGTGAAGAATTCATAAAGCTTGATGATGAGATAGATAAATGGTTTAAAGAATATAAAAATATAGCTCTTAAAGTGATAAGCGATTTACTGATAAAGCTTGTAAACATTGCAAATTCCAAAAAAAGGGACATGAGCAATATCACAAATGATGAAACGCTGATTTACACAAAAGAGCTATTACATAAACTTATAGACCAAAACGTTGTTATTCCAAAAAGCCTAAGGTATAAGTATATATTTATCGATGAATTTCAAGATACGGACCCTATACAAGTTGATATACTAAATTCCTTAGGGACGCTTATTACACGTGCAGAATCCGACGTCACTTTTTATTTTATAGGCGATCCTAAGCAATCAATATATCAGTTTAGAGGAGCGGATTTAGCGTGCTATTTAAATACAAGTAAGGAGATAAGCACAGGGAGAACAAAGGACCCTGAGCATTATATTTTAGATCCCCTTTCCAAAAACTTCAGATCAAACAGCATGATGATAGATTACTTTAACCGTATCTTTGAACAAGACAGGTATTTTGAAGTTGACAGCAGTGAGTTTTCATATACGCCGACTTCAGAGGGGAAACCACGCGATAACAGCATATACGACAATCCAAATGTCCTTTGCGGAGTATATCGTTTTGATATCAAAGCAGGCAAAAAAAACGAATCAAAGAAGGATAAAAAAGCTGAAGCCTTATATGTTGCCTCTCTTGTACAACACTATGTGGATAATGAATACCTTATATACGACAAAGAAACAGAGGGCAATGTCAGAAAGGTAAAATACAGCGATTTTATGATTATTACTCCTACGAATGACCATCAGCTGTTCTTAGAGGCATTCGGTAATCTTGGCATAAGAGTAAATTTGGAGGGAAGGGAAGTTCCAGACACAATGGAATTTCGCATTCTTAAGGGGATGTTGAAACTCCTTTCAAAGCAGAATGTAGACGCAGAAATAGACAGGGTTTTTTTAGAGGAGGTCGTTTTAAATAAAACGATTGATGAAAGCAGAAGGGATGAGGATAAACAAAAATTAAATACGGTGTATTCATTTTTATCCGAATACAAACGCGAGAAAGTCGGGGTGTTTTTGGAAGATTTTGTGCCTTTTATAAGAACAATTACGGGTAATGACAAGGCAGAGCAGGTTGTTCAGATAATAGAAATGCTCAAAGAATCATCCCCATCATCCTATTCTGATGCATATAAAGCGATATGCAACATTACTCAAATTACCCGACGTCTTAAATTAAAACGAGATGATAATGCCGTAAAAATTATCAATTTACATAAATCAAAGGGATTGCAGGGTGGTATTTGCATATTGGCAGGGCATCTCTCTCCAAAAGCCAATCAGAGTCCAAACATAGGATATACGGACCAACAGCCTAAGCAGGGCATATTCAATATATACTCCTCAAATCAATCACTACCCGGAGGGAATAAGTCTGTTTATCTTGAGTCCCCTTATATGGCGGAATTCAAAGAAACAGCAGAAAATGACAGACTTATGGAGAGTAAAAGGCTGATGTATGTTGCTGCAACCCGTGCTAAGGAAATGTTAATTATTCTTAACCACGAAAAGAATGATTCAGACTTTAACGGATATTGGAAAGACCTTCTTGATCAAAGCGTTCCTGAGTTGCCGATCGCTGAAAAAATAATTGAGAACAGCGAATCAACAGCCACTGAAGAATTGCAAACCGAAATTGATGAAACAATAAAGCCTAATTATATATCTAAAAAAACAATAGAAAAATTATCAGTGAATGACTGCGATATTATTAATCCAAGCAAGCTTAACGGAATAAACGAGGATAAAAGGGATTATGAAAACGACAGCGATTCAACTCCTGTTCAAATTCAAAACGATTTTATTATAACTCAGCCGTTAAAAGGCACTGTTATACACGCCATGTTTGAGAACATCGTAAACAGAATAAAATCCTCAAAAAACAGAGGGGAAGTTATTAGCTATCTGCTTGAGAATAATGACAAAAGAGATGAAATTATCAGATATGTGTTAGCAAGTACACTAACAAAAATAAATGCGGAATACGATATTCAAGAGGTGTATAAAGCAAACATTTGTGAACTCGACAAGCATCTGAAAACATTTCTTTGCGACAGCCAAATAATGGACGAATTGCAAACAGCCGATGAAATATATACCGAACTTCCCTTTGAAATTGCAACGATAGAAAACACCACGAACAAGCCTTCATCCATAGTAAGAGGTGTAATGGATCTGGTTATGAAGTTTAAAAGCTCTGAGAATGTGAAATATCAAATTTGGGATTACAAGACAAATGAAAAAACAGAGGAAAACATTTGTGATTTTGAAGAGGCACTTTATAACAAGTATAAACCGCAGCTTGAGTTGTACGAAAAAAATCTGTATGAAATAGCTTTACGTGGCGGAGAAAAAATAAACGTTCTACCTTCTAAGATATATCATCTTTACAGGTAGAACGTATCACGCTTTAATAAAAAGCCTTATACTGCAGCCTTATACACTCTGTCTATTACTTCCTCTATATCCTCGTTGTCCAGCGAAGAAAAGGCAAGGCGCAGATATTTACCTTGCAGGGCGATTGCACCAAGGCTGTATTCGTTCAACAGGCGTTGTCTTAAACTCTCCGCATCCTCGTTGTTCACTTTGAATGACATAAAGTAGCCGCTGTTAAACGGAAGCGGAGTAAGGCGTGTGTCGTGTTTATATTTTGTAAGAGCGTTCTTCATTGTGAAGTATCGCTGTTTAATGATTTCCAAACCTTCTTCCTTGTTCTTTTTATATTCCTCGTCTTTCATGGCTTTTAGAAGAATATTCTGTGCAGGTGTTGAACAGTTTGATACCGTTCCTCTTATTGCTCCGGCAAGCTTTTGTGACATTGCGTCTATTTCGGAGCTTGTGATTCCTTTATGAGCAAATGTGATAAAACCGATTCTAAATCCCCAAACCATCTCTTCTTTTGTTGCTGCATCGCACTTTATTGCTAAAATATTCTTGTCAGCATCACAAAGCGAGGCAAACAGGCTTTCACGTGCTGTGTTTTCTTCAAAGAACAACGAATAATATGCATCATCCGATATAACAAGGAGCTTTTTTGTTTTCGCCGCTCTTTTGAGAACCTTAACTATTTCCTGTTGTTCCTTTTCGCTTGGTGTATATCCTGTCGGATTGTTTGGAAAGTTCAAAAGAACCACAACTTTTTCGCTTTTCACCTTGTTGATTGTTTCTTCAAGTGCTGCGGTGTTGAAAACATCATTCTTGAACATAGGGAAGGTTTTCATCTTGGCGCCTGAGTTTTCGGTGAAAATCAAATCGTAGTTTTCCCAATACATATCGGGCATAACAACAGCATCGTTCTTGTTTATAAACAAGCGTGAAATCAGGTATAAAGCATGAGTAAGACCTGCAGTAACGGCAGGTAAAGAGCGTGTTTTGCCTCTTAATGATGGGTTCTTTTCCTCTTCTTCCTCATCCCATGCCTTTCTTAATTCGGGATTTCCCAAACCCGGTGAGTAGGGGAATAATTCGGAGTCTGATATGTTGTTAAAGTACTGCTTTACCGACTTTAAACACAGTGGCTTTTTATGCATCATACCTATGCCTATTGTGGCATTGAATTCTTTGCCCTTTGCCTCAGCCCCCTGAACTATTATGCCCTTTGGTAAAAAAATTCGTTTTCCGTAATCGGAAAGAAGAGAAGAGATAACGCTGTCTTTAAGCTCTTCGTTCAATTTCTCTGCATAGCTTGTCATATGCTTCCTCCATTGTTCCTTTAAAAGTAAATCCTGCAGCTTTTTCATGTCCGCCGCCGCAAGCAACGTCATATGCTATTTCATGAGCTTGCCACAGGGATGAGGGAGAAACCCTAAGGCTTCCTTCTATTTCATTTTCATTTTCCTTGTATTTGAGATATGCAATCAGTTCAACCTTGTTTATGCTAAGCAACAGGTCATATACTATCTGCGACGGGCGTATTTCTCTGCCGTATCTATTGAACATCTGTTTGTCGTCCGTTGCTATTATAACCTTGTTTCCACACAGGGAGGTTATGTTTTTTAACACTTTTTCAAGATAAGCAAGGCTTTCAAACGATTTGCCCGCATGTAGGGTGGAATAAACTATCCCCGGTATTGCTCCTCCTTCTACACATTCTGCTGCATCTTTAAATGTTTGGCTGTCCTTTGCCGTAAGATGCCTGAAATTGTCCGTATCTGAAGCAATCGCATAATATATTGCCGTTGCTACATCGCCCTGTATGTCTATGTTCAGTGACTTTGCAAGAACAAACATCATATTGCCCGTACTCGGCGAATCCTTATCGGCAAAAATAGAAACAAAATCGTCGGGTTTTTCGTGATGATCAATAGCGATTGTGTTTGAATAGGGATCTGTTATTATTCCTTCGGATATAATTTCATTTAACGCATTGCCTATTCTGTTTTTTTGAGAACAATCAACATATACATGAACAGGGTGGTTGCCCAAAAGCCCCTTAACGTCTTTTGCCTCAAAACGCACTTCAGGATTTGCAGAGCTACTCAGCAAGCCTTTAAGGCGAGTAAATTCCTTTGTAAATGTTTTTTTATCCGACGAAAGTATGATACTTGGGATATCCTTTTTTTCAAGGATCAAAGAAAGGGCTACGGAGGATGCAACAGCATCTCCGTCAGGCCCTTCGTGAGGAGTTATCAGAACTCCGCTTGCATTTAGCAAAACGGATAAAAACTCCTTTGACGGTGGCAAAATCAATTTATTCATTAACTTGCTTCTTTTAAAATGCATTTGCCTCTCTCAACATCCTCTTTTGTGATATGCAAGGTGGTGATATCACTGCGTGAGGGGAGTTCGTACATTGCATCCGATATAAGATTTTCAACGATATTTCTAAGTCCTCTTGCTCCGGTTTTTTGAGATATGGCTTTTTCTGCTATGGCGTCTATCGCATCATCGTCAAAGAACAAGTCCACGTTGTCCATTTTAAACAAAGCCGCATACTGTTTTGTTATTGAGTTCTTAGGCTCCGTTATAATGCGTTTAAGCTCTTCTTTTTTAAGATCGTTAAGACCAACGGCAATGGGTAAACGTCCTATAAACTCCGGAATAAGACCGAATTTCATCAAATCATCGGGCAAAAGCTGATCGTATAGGGATGTTACATCTCTATCTTCGTCTTTTGTGATACTTGCTCCAAATCCGATTGAGCTTTTTGATGTTCTGTTTTCGATAATCTTATCAAGTCCTACAAAGGCTCCGCCGCATATAAACAGTATGTTCTTCGTGTTTATTTTAAGCATTTCGGCGCCCGGATGTTTTCTGCCGCCCTGAGGAGGTACGGAAGCAGTAGTACCCTCTATTATTTTCAACAGAGCCTGCTGTACACCTTCGCCCGAAACATCGCGAGTTATAGACACGTTTTCGCCTTTTTTGGCTATTTTATCAACCTCGTCTATGAAAACAATACCGTATTCGGCTTTTTTGATATTACCGTTTGCGTTTTGAATAAGTTTAAGAAGGATGTTCTCAACGTCCTCTCCTACATATCCTGCTTCGGTAAGGGTTGTGGCATCTGCAATGGCAAACGGAACGTTAAGCTTCTTTGCAAGCGTTGATGCAAGCAGAGTTTTACCGCATCCTGTAGGACCTATAACAAGCATGTTGCTTTTATCCATTTCAACATCCGTTTTGTCAAATGTCGTATCTGTTACCTCAGGTATGGGAGAGTTGTCCGTGTTGTCTGCACATCCGTAAAATTCTTCGGGGTTCTCTTCATTGTGTTGAGAGGGAGTTTTAGTTCCTGCAACCTGTATCTTTGAAAACTTTATCCTCTTGTAGTGATTGTAAACAGCAACCGAAAGAACACGTTTTGCTTTTTCCTGCCCCACAACATATTCGTCAAGAAAGGCTTTTATCTCTGCCGGGGTAGGGAGTTTCTCCTTTAAAAAATCAAAACTTGTTCCCCCTGTCGTTTCGTTCTCATCAGCATGAAGTTTGTTAAAAAGCTCTATGTGTGCTCTGGCGCAGTTTTCACAAACGCAAACATCCTGATACTGTCCGTACAACAGAGGATTTTCATTTGTGCCGCTTGCCCCGCAAAAAGAACATTTTCTTTCTCTTCTCATTGTTATTTCCTTGTAATAACGGAATCTATTATTCCGTAGTTCATGGTTTCTTCGGCTGTCATAAACTTATCTCTTAAAATATCTTTTTCAACCTCGCTTTCTTCTTTTCCGCAATCGGCTGCAAGATATTTGATTGTAAGCTTCTTTAGGCGAATAATCTCTTCTGTTTGAACCTGTATATCGCTTGCCTGTCCTTCTACTCCGCCAAACGGCTGGTGTATCATCACGCGCGAGGAGGGCAGGGCATGGCGTGAGCCTTTTTCACCGGCTGCAAGTATTATAGCCGCCATTGATGCCGCCTGTCCCATGCAGATTGTTTTTACAGGGCTTGATATGTATTTAATTGTGTCGTATATGGCCAAGCCGGCAGTAACCGAACCACCCGGCGAATTGATGTAAAGATTGATTTCTTTATTAGGATTGTCTGCTTCCAAAAATATCAACTGTGATACGACAAGCGAGGCAACCGCATCGGTTATCTCGCCGTCTATAAAAACTATTCTTTCTTTTAAAAGTTTTGAATAAATATCAAATGTGCGCTCAACTTGCCCCGAACGTTCAATAACATAAGGAACTAAATTACTCACTCTTCACCTCATCTTCTTTGTTTTCTTTGTTTTCTTTGCTTTTTTTGTTTTCGTCTTCAAGGTATTTGCCCGAAGCAAAATCTTCGTATTTGATTTGTTTTTTGGACGGAGTCAACTTGTTGTTATCAAGTAAGAACTCTATGGTTTTTTGATACTCCATATTGTCCTTTATCATGCTTTTGTACAGTTCTGCATTCGGATTATCTTTATCATCCTTGTGCTGCTTGTCGTATTCTGCATTAACCTCTTCGTCACTCACGCTGATTTTTTCGTTATCGCGAATTTTGGTTATGATAAGCTGTGACTTGATGGTGTGTTCAGCATCAGGGCGCCATGGAGACGTGAATTCGTCGAGTTTTTGCCCGTTGGCTGTAAGGAATTTAATTGCATCTTCTTCCCTCATTCCCATTTGATAGGCGAACTTTCGGAACGTGTTTGCTACTTCGTAGTCAATCATACATACAGGAACAGTCAAATCAACGGAAGGGATAATTTTGTCAATCAAAGCGGAGATCTTGGTTTCTTTAAGTCTTTCGCCAAGTTCTTTTTCAAGTTTTCCCTTTAATCCGTTTTTGAGATCTGCAACGGTTTTGTACTCCTCGCTTACATCCTGAGCAAATTCATCATCCACCTCAGGTACTTCTTTTTTCTTAACGGAGTTGATTTTTACCTTGATAACAGCGCTGTCCTTTTCGTATCCGACCGGCTTGTTCTTTTCGGTATATGTTTTTGTTATTTCCTTTTCATCGCCTTTTTTTAAGCCGATAATTTCATCGTCAAAATCGAAATAAGCGCTGTGAGATCCTACCGTGAATACGTAATCGCTTCTCTTTGAATCCTTTTCACCTTCAACCTCATAATCTGCATTTACTACATCCCCTTCGACTATGGGCTCTTCTCCCTTATCGCGAAGAACGGAGTTTCTCTCTTTAAGAGCATCAATCTCTTTTTCAACCATCTCGTCGCTGATTACAACGTTGGGATACTCAACTTTAAGGTTCTTGTAGTCTTTAACTTCAAACTCCGGCATAACCTCGTATTTAACGGTTATTTCCAAATCCTGATCCTTCTTTACCGGGAAAACCTTTTCTTCGTCTTTCAATACGGTGTGTGAATAGGGAAGCGGTCTGTCTTTTTCGTCTAACTTTTCAACTTCTGCTTTTAATACGTCATCCATTACGTTAGAAGCAATTTCCTGTAAAAAACCGTCTCCGAGCTTCTTTTCAACAAGATTCTTAGGAGCTTTTCCCTGTCTGAACCCAGGTATTGAGGCTTTTAAGCATATTTTGTTCAGCTCTTCTTCGTATTTTGCCTTTATGGCGTCCCATTTGACTGTGAGCGTAAGCTCGGCTTCTGTAGATGTTACTCTTTTAACATTATCTGACATTTTTTGTTTCCTTTTTTAAGTATTTATTATGCGTATCAATAATAATATAGCGAATAAAAATAAACAAGTAAAAACACGCCCTGCTTCGGGTATTTGAAAGGTGGTGAAAATATTATATAATTGAGTGGAAAAAAGAGTATAATATTTCGCTTTTTAGGCTTGGAGGTTGACGATGAAAAAGCTCAGCATAGTTCTTTTGTTGATTATTGCTTTATCTGTTTTTGCAGTATTTGCTGCAGACGAAACAATCATTAAATGGACGTGGGATATGAACGATGAGGACGTAACCGCATTCAGATATCAGATTAACGGCGAAAATCCTGACGGATGGAGAGTTGTTGATGCTACGGAAAGGGAATACAGCTTAAGAAACGTTGTTCCCGGTGAAACATATACGCTGTATCTTCAGCAGTCATACGACAAATTAAGATGGTCAGAATCTAGCACATCAACTATTGTAGCTTCATCTCCCGTTGAGGAACCAACAATAGCAAGTCAGCCTAATGCAGAATAATCCGATAGCGATTGTGGAAACCGAATATGAATGTAAAATAAGTAACAATACCGCAAAGACGATAGAAAATATAGTAAACAGACCGGGCGGAAGAGGAACGTATTATACAAAGGATGAGGCCTTTATCCGCCCTGACTATTGTAAAACCAAAAAATCATCGCTTAGAACGGAAGGTATTATAGACATAGAAAAGATAATATATCTTCCGTTTTACAACAGATATACAGATAAAACGCAGGTTTTTTCTCTTTATAAAAATGATGATATAACTCGTCGCGCTCTCCACGTTCAGCTTGTTTCCCGCACGGCACGCGATATCGGACGTGCTTTGGGGCTCAATACGGATCTTATAGAGGCAATAGCTCTTGCACATGATTTAGGTCATTGTCCCTTTGGGCATTTAGGAGAAAAAATACTTGATAAAATTTACTTTGAACATGCAAAGCGTCATTTTATGCACAATGTTCAAAGCGCACGCATATTGAACACGCTTTGTCCCGTTGGTGTGTCGCTTCAAACCATAGACGGCGTTATTTGCCATAACGGGGAGTTTGAGGTAAACGGAATAAAACCGTTTAAGAATCACGCCTATCGCATAGACTCGTTTGAAAAGCTGAACGCAGTTATAGATGAGGCGGAAATAAAAGGAAACGATTTTGTAAAAAAACTAATACCCTCAACCTTGGAGGGTGCCGTAGTCAGATTTTGCGACATGATCGCCTATATAGGAAAAGACAGAAACGACGCATATAAATTAGGGCTTGGGAGTTACTTCAAAAACTCGAAGATTATAGCAAGCCTTACCGCAGATATAGTTCAAACCAGCATAGAAAAGGCTTATATAGCTCTTTCTGAGGACGGATTTAAAGCGCTCAAGTCATTAAAAAGCGAAAATTATGAATACATATACGCTAATGCCGATACAAAAAAACAGTTCGGAGACGAAAACGGCGGACTGCTTTTAGATGCATTTTGGGGTCTGT
This sequence comes from Spirochaetales bacterium, assembly GCA_028719825.1. Taxonomy (GTDB): domain Bacteria; phylum Spirochaetota; class Spirochaetia; order Sphaerochaetales; family Sphaerochaetaceae; genus UBA9848. Next base: position 11,377 of record JAQYLW010000028.1, read on the forward strand.
ACGAGCTGTTTCTTAATGATCTTAAAGAGAGAGACGAAAATTCGCCCGTTTATAAGCATCACATTGCATATCTTTTAAAACATCAAAAGGATGAAAGAAAGGTCCAATATAAAAATGCATATTGTAAGAGGGATGAGCTTAGCTTGAACAGAATAGTTGTTGATTATATTGCAAGTATGACAGATGAGTATTTTGTAGAATTATCAGCACAGCTTTTGAATCTGCCGAACTTTAAATATGTCGGATATTTCAATACGCAGGATGAAAGCTGGAAAAAATATCTGAATAAGGTTAAAAAGTAAATAATACGGGGGGAATAATGAGTATTATAAGACCACAGAAATTAGGTATTATTGCAGGTCCCGGAAGTGAATTTTTTACAAAGAAGATTGTAAATCAGCTTCATGATCTTTATTACAAAAGGAATGAGCTTCTTGTTGAGACGCAAGCACAAAGATACGGTATCAGCAGGGAGGAAACCATTAAAAGGATAATGTTCTACGAAGATATTTCCTTTCCCGATGTTCCTTCTCCAAAGGTGGACGTAGGCTTGCATCTGCCCAATTTCATGGTGGATGTAAAGTACACTCGTTTTAAAAACGGCGAGGTTAAATCCGAAATACTCTCTCCTATAAGAGGACTGTCCATTTACATTGTTTACGATGTGTCCGTTCACAACGAAATAAGGGTTGGTGATTCCGTATTCACCCCAACCGTTAATGATCATTTAATGTTTCTTTTCACTCTCGTTCAGGCTGTTATGATGTCGGGTGCCGGTTCGGTTACTCTTGTTTTGCCAACCTACCCATATGCACGTCAGCATAAAAAAACAACGCGTGAAGGGCTTACGGCTGCGCTTGTAGGTAAGATCTTTGAGGACATAGGAGTTTCACGTATAATAACGCTTGATATCCACTCCAGGGAGATTGAAAACGCATTCATGCAATTGCATCTTGAGAATTTGCATGCATCCTACGAATGTATAGGCGCTTTGGATAAGGTATTGGATATTTCATCTCCCGATCTTGTTGTAGTTGCCCCTGATACGGGTGCGGTTGCCAGAAACAAGTTCTATGCGAATGCTCTGCACTGCCCCTTGGCCATGCTGTATAAGGAAAGGGATTATTCCAAGCTTTCAACCGACGCAAAACATTCAAATATAAAAAGCTTGACTCTCTTAGGAGATGTCAACGGAAAAGACGTTATTATTGCAGACGATATGATAGCAACGGGCGGAACTCTTATCACGGCCATGAAGGAGCTTAAAAAGAAAGGAGCTAAAACAATAACATCAATAGTGTCACTGCCTTTCTTTAACGGTTCTGCGCCTGAGGATTTTGATGCTGCCCACAAAGAGGGTGTATTTGATTATATTATAGGAACGAATGCTGTTTTCCAAACAGACAGGTTGCTTTCTAAGAAATGGTTTGTTCAGGCAGATATCTCCGAGCTGTTCGCAAAGGTCATAATGCGACTTCATCATAACAGATCGATATCACCCTTACTTGACAATAGAATGTTTGTTCAGAATCTTATAGATAAGAAACAAAAAAAATAAGGAGAGTATTATGGCTACAGAAATTAAAGAAGCGGAATTTAATGAAAAAGTTTTAAACTCAAAAGGAACGGTTGTAGTGGATTTTTTTGCCACATGGTGTGGTCCTTGCAGAATGCTTGGAAAGGTAATAGAAGAGCTTTCGGGAGAAATGGATGACGTTACTTTCTACAAGGTGAACGTTGATCAGGCATCATCTCTTGCAGCATCATTCGGCATAGAGAGTATCCCCGTGCTTGTGGTATTCAAAGACGGAGTAAAGGTACATCAGGTCGTGGGCTTTCAAGACAAGGAAGCAATCAAAAATCTGCTGAAATAAGGCCGATATAAACAAAAAAGGTGGGGCTCGTCAGTTGTTGTTGTAATTGACAATAAAACCACCTTTTAAATATAGTAAAAAAATATGGTATAATACAAAAACTGTTATACCTTTAGGAGAATTATATAACAATGGGTGTTCTGAGTTTAATTTTACTCATTCTTTTTGGAATAGTATCGGTTTTACTTATTATAATTGTGGCGCTTCAGGATGAGGGTGATTCAGGCTTAGGCGGTGTTTTTGGCGGTAGTGGCGGAAGTTTATTTGGAGCCGCAACTTCAAAAGTAGTAATAAAGATTACATCTGTTTTAGCCGCTGTATTCTTGGCACTGTCACTTACATTTGCAATAATCAATAAAACGTCTGTACGCGATTCACTTTTGAATAACGTTAATGAAACGGTACAAACCGATGTGGATACCACAACACAATGGTATTCAAACTAAGGAGATGATATGACAAAAACCTTTAAAACCCTTGTTTCGGTTTTAGTTTTGTTTTCTATAGCATTCGGTATCTTTGCAGCAACTCCGCTTACCGGAGCAAAAAACACAACAGGTGAGTCTGTTGCCGTTATAACCGTAGATAAAAAAACTGAGCGTATTACCAGAGCAGAACTTGATAAGAAAAAGGCAGAGTATGCAGCTGCAGGTCAAAACATGACCGATAGCGAAGTGCTTGATATTCTTATAAACGACAAGGTATTCCTTATGAATGCCCAAAAAGACGGAATTAATATTACCGATGCTCAGATAGACGATCAGGTTCGTCAGGCAAGGGCTCAGCTTGAACAGGCAGCCGGTAAAGCGTTAACTGATCTTGAGTTTGAAACCGTAGTTCAGCGCCAATACGGCGTACCCGTTTCTCAGCTTAAGGAAACATTGAAGAATCAGGCAATTCTGTCTGAATACCTCAAGGCAAAAAGACCAAACGAAATTAATAAAACGTTCACCGTTACAAATTTGGAAATTGAAAAATTCTATCAAAAGAACAAGCAGTCGTTGGTATCGCCCGAAGCTGTACGCATTGCCCACATATACAAGCAAGAACAACAGAATGCAGCAGACAATCAAAAGAATAAAGACTTCCTCACTTCTGTTCTTGCCCGTATTATGCGAGGGGAGATAACATTTGAAAGCGCAGTTCAGGAGTTCAGCGATCAAGACGCAACAAACAGCAAGGCTAACGGGGGAAGTGTAGGTTGGGTTGGTTATGCATATGCTGCCTCTCTTGGAGATGAATTTGTTGATGCAGCCATGTCGTTAAAACCGGGTGAAGTGTATTCCTCAGTTGTTCATTCACCGCTTGGTTATCACATTATAAAGGCAACTGCAACATCCGCTCAAAAATTCTTAACTCTCGATGACTATGTATCCCCCGAATCAAATCAGAAAGTCAGGGAATATATCAGAGAGAATCTTGTAGCTCAAAAGCAGCAGGAGAATTTTGTTACGGTTACAAATGCATTCGTTGACGAACTTGTTGCAAAAGCCAAGATAACTAAAAACATATAATGATTACATCCAGACATAAGGGGAGAGAACTTGCCCTTCAAGAGTTATATTCTTTTGGAGTGAAGGGGCTCTCCCCTTGTGATATTTTAAACGACAAGTCATACTCTTTTTTTAATTTCCTATCAAAAAGCGCCCTTGAGGAATACGACAGCGCAACCATAGCTTATGCCGTTTGGCTTGTGACAACCGTTCTTGAAAATTTCAACGATATAAATGCTAAGATTTCTGCATATTCAAGGGGACGAACAATAGATAGAATAAGCCCTGTGGATTTGGCTATATTAAGGCTCAGCTTTGCAAGTATAATGTTTGACAAGTCAACACACCAAACTATAGTCATAGACGAGGCTGTAAAGCTTTCATGCGCCTATTCTAACGAGATTAACTACAAGTTTGTAAACGGCGTTCTTGGAGCGTTTGTAAAGGAAAACAGAGGTTCTGATGATAACGATAAAAACAAAAGATGAGATAAACGGAATCAAAAAATCATGTGCATTGTTGCGTTCTTTATTTGAAGAGTTAGATGGATTTATCAAGGAAGGAATCACAACAAAGGCAGTTGATGTATTTTGCGAGAATTTTATAAAAAAACACGGTGGAAAGCCTGCTTTTTTATACTATGACGGATTCCCCGCATCTGCTTGCATAAGCATAAATGAAGAAGTTATACACGGCATTCCTTCATCCCATCGTATTATAAAAAACGGCGATCTTGTAAAGGTTGATTTGGGCATCAATTTAAACGGATATTTTTCCGATTCGGCACACGGATATGAAATAGGAAACGTGCCTAAAAACGTGAAACAGCTTAATAAAACCACCAAAGAGTCACTGTATCTTGCCATAGATGCAATATCAAATTCGCAAAGTCCACGTGTCAGCGATATAGGCAGAGCGGTGTTTACTCATTGTTCCGAACGCGGATTTGGAGTTGTTAAGGATTATTGCGGACACGGGGTAGGACTTGATGTACATGAAGAACCGTCCATTGCAAATTACATCAATCCTCAATATAACGCAAGATTAAAAGAAGGAATGGTTATAGCCATAGAACCTATGATTACCCTTGGTACATGGAAGGTTCACACCAAGGATGACGGATGGACGGTTGTTACTGACGACAACAGCGTAGCCGCCCATTGGGAACACACCGTTGCAATAACGGAAAACGGCGTTGAAATTCTAACGTGAGCTTTCGTCGTAACGACTTCGTAATATTTTTCTTATAATGCCGTTTTTGTTTTTTAGCGTTGCAGACTGACGAGTAATTTTGCAAAGGCTTGTATGATAATCCTCCGATATCTTGCGCTGAGGGACAACGCGGGATAAATCGTTTAGGATTATCCATCTGAGGGTAATATCCTTTAGTTCACCCTCAGTAAGGATTTCCGTTAAAAATTTTTGGATTTGATCGCTATCAAGGGAAGATAAAACCGAGCTTAGATCGTTAAAGGCTTCTGTATATTCCATATCACTTATTTTTCAAGGCAGATATTTTTGTAAGGGCATTCTTGCTCCCCGATAAGAAAAGTATGTCATCTTCTTTAAAAACGTAAGAAGGGGATACTATTTCATACAGTTTTTGACCGGATTCTACGGCAAGAATATTAACGCTGTATTCTTTTCTAAGGTTCAGCTCCTGTACGGATTTTCCTACAATACTATCGGGACATACCAGTTTTGAAATGCTTATGTGTTCGCTGAGTGTTACAAAATCAAGCATTCTTCCGGCTTCCAAACGGTTTGCAAGGCGTTCTGCCATATCCCTGTCGGGATATACCACCTCTGCACCGAGTTTTTCCAGTATTTCCCCGTGTTCCGTGCTTGTTGCCTTGGCAATAACCTTTTTAATTCCAAGCGACACCAGATTAAGGGTAACAAGAATAGATATATCCAGATGACTTCCTATGCAATTAATTACCACATCGCAATTTTGAATACCGGTTTCCGAAAGGGTTTTTTTGTCTATGTTGTTGATAATAAATGCGTTTTCGGTATATTCGCGCATTTCATTGACCTTGTCAGCGTCCTTATCAAGAACAATCAGCTCTGTTCCGCTATCCGCAAGTTCATGTGCCAATGCCATACCGAACTTACCAAGTCCTACTATGCCATAGATTGTCTTTTTATCGTTTCCCATTCAGTTCTCCTTTTAACCTATAGGTATGTTTCCCTCGGGGAACATTACATTATCATTTTTCTTTTTAAATCCGAGCGATGCAATAGTCAGCGGCCCAAGTCGACCTATGAACATTGTTACTATGGATACAATTTTGCTCATTGGCGATAAAATCGGAGTAACATTTAAGGACAGCCCCACTGTTCCAAACGAGCTTGTTGCTTCAAACAGGGCTTCCATAAGCGATAAGGCAGGATTAAAACATATAAGCAAATAGGTTGCCGCTATTATGAGCGTCATAGACAGTATGTTGATTACGCTTGCCTTTTGGAATGCATCACGCGAAATGCCGTAATGGAAAGCCTGCCCCTGTTTGTTTCGACCAATGTCGCGTATTCCCGTAAGCATCACAAAGAAAGTTGTTGTTTTTATACCTCCTCCCGTAGATCCGGGGGATGCTCCTATAAGCATGAAAGCACACATGGCCAGCTTTGTGGTAAGTGAAAAATTCTGTATGGAATATGTGTAAAAACCGGCGGTTCTAAGCGTAACGCTTGTGAAAAACGCTCCGTGCCAGCTGATGTTTTCATTCAGCTTTATTATAACCGTAGCAATTATAAGCAAAAAAAGCGTGGTTGATATAACAACCTTTGCATGAAGTGAATATCGTTTCCATTTTAGTTTTTTTGATATCATTTCATGAATTACCAAAAAGCCCAGTCCGCCCGATATTATTAAAAAGCATGTGTTCACATTAAGAAGTATGTTGTCTTTATAGAAAGCCAGGCTGTCGTTGTAAAGAAAGATATCAAACCCGGCATTATTAAAGGATGAAATTGCATGAAAAGCACTTATCCCCAATGCTCTTAAAAACGGATAGTCCTTTATAAAAACAACAAAATTGACAGCTGTTCCGATAAGTTCAAAACATATTGTTGTGATAAAAACGGCTTTTACAAAACTCAACACTCCTTTTCCGGAGTTGAAATTGAGAGTTGCCTTTATGACATTGTAGTTTTTAAGGTCTATTTTCTTACCTAACGCCATAAACAGCAAAACGCTTATTACGGTGATTCCCATGCCGCCTATTTGAATGAGTAATGCAAGAATCGTTTCACCAAAAGCATTAAAGGTTGCTCCTATTGCCACAGGCGACAGACCCGTTACGCAAACTGCGCTTGCGGAAATATAGAATGCATCTAACAAGGATAATTCGGCTCCGTTAGTGCACGAAAACGGCAGGTATAGCAAAACGGTACCGACAAGTATTACGGTTAGAAAACTCAATACTATAATTGTCCCTGCGGACATCTTTTTAAAGCTCATCAAAGCGGATAATCTTCTCCTATATCAAGATAGTTGTCGCCCATAACAAGATAAAACTTCTTCACTTCGGGATTGATTGAAACAACCGTTGTTTTTATCTGTGTTACGGCATTTTTAAAAACAGGCTTAGCCTTATCTTTTAAAGCTTCTTCATTAACTCTTATATATGCAGTTCCGTTGTCCAAGGTGAACCCTTCAAAGCGCCAGTTTCGCGGAATATAATTTTTGTAGTTGCCCACATTGCTTTTTATCTCAAACAATGCTTTTAAAGCCGTATGTGTTTGAGAAACATCCGTCTCTTCGGTTGTTGCCTTAACAAAAGCAACAGAACCGCTTCTGTCATAAAGAGCTATTGTCGTTTCTGTTGTATCTCTTGACAGAAACGCATTCTTCAATTTTAATGCGTCGGACGAAAGTATATTTTTTTTGATGACAGGGTATCCTACAAGAACAAGCGTAAACAACGCAAGAGCAAGAAATACAATGAGATAAACGCTAAGAAACGTAGAGTTTTCCTTGTCTTTCATAGCGGCTATTATATACCTTTTTACCCCAAATTGCTATAATAAAACAACTATGGAAGAAAGAGCAGTAGTTATTGTGGGAGTGCCTAACGGAGGTAAGAGCACCCTGTTTAATCGCCTTACTCATACACGTCGTTCAATAACCTCCCCGGTAAGAGGAGTGACCCGTGATTTGATAAAGGAAAGGTGTTCCTCCTGCGGTATAGAATATACGCTGATAGATACAGGAGGTATTAAAAGCGTTACAGATGACGTTATAGATACCGCCGTTAAAGGGAAAAGCCTTTCTGTGATAGAGTCATCCTCTGCAGTGTTGTTGGTTATAGACGGCAAAAACGTTTCCCCTGAGGACGAGGAGATGATTGAAAAACTGCGCCCTTATTCCGATAAAGTAATACTTGTTGTGAATAAGCTTGATTCTGTGGAACAGGATGCGCTTTTATGGAATTACTATGCGTACGGATACAGCCGCATTGTAGGTATTTCCGCAGAACACAATAGAGGTATAAACGCCCTACATGAACACATAGCCGCACTTGTTGCGCTTGACGGAAGGGATAGTTTAGATACTGAAAAAACCGACGGAATAAGAGTTTCCATAATGGGTAAGCCCAACGCAGGGAAAAGCACGCTTATCAACGCTATTTCCGGCAAGGATATTTCCATTGTAAGCCACATTCCGGGTACTACGCGAGATACCGTTGATGCCGAGATTGACAAATTCGGAACTCATTTAATCTTTACGGATACAGCCGGTATCAGGCGTAAAGGCAAGGTTACGGAAGATGTTGAATATTACAGCGTAAACAGAGCAATTTCCACCATAGAAGATGCAGATGTTGTGATTCTTTTAATTTCAGCAGAAGAGGATGTAAGCGATCAGGACAAAAAGATTGCTTCGCTTATTGTTGATAGGGGAAAGCCAATAATACTTGCAATAAACAAAAGCGACAAGTGGACAATTAACGGTGCAGAAGAGGCATATACCGATAGATTGAGGTTTTTATTTCCGGTTCTTTCGTTTGCTCCTATTGTCAGCATAAGTGCAAAAAACAAAACAAACCTTGATGTTCTTATTAAAAAAATCATAATGCTTCATAATGAAAATCACAAAAGAATAAGCACATCGGATTTTAATGCTTCCCTTACCAGATGGAAAGAAAAACTATCCCCTGCAAGAGGGAAGGACGGTAGGGCATATAAAATCCTATACGGAACTGCAGTCAGCGTTGCCCCTCAGGAATTTGTGTTGTTTGTAAACCGCACGGATGGCTTTCCGGAGAACTATGTTTCATATATCAAAAATAAAATTCGTGCAGAGCTTTCATTAGCACACATTCCTATTAAGGTTACGCTTAGAGCAAGGCGGTAAACAATATGATCAAGGCTGTTTTTTTTGACATAGACGGAACTCTTTACCCGATAAAGGGGCTTAACAGGCAGTTTACGCGTTTGTATCTTTTTCATCCTATAAAAACAGTGTTTTTTTTCAAAGCACGCAAGGCCGTAAGAGAGGCGCTTAAAAATACAAGCGATACGAGTACAAGCCGTGAAGTGTTTTTGCTCCGACAGGCAGAATCGGTTTTTAAGGATAAAGATTACTTTAATAAAATTTACTCCGATATAGTTAAAAAAAGAAAAATTGCTCCGTTCAAAGGCCTTGAGAGTCTTTTAAAAGAACTAAAAAGCCGTAATTACGTATTGGGGGTTATGTCGGATTTTCCCGTGGAAAACAAACTTAAAGAACTTGGATTGGAGAAGTATTTTACATATTGTCTTTCAAGTGAGGATACGGGATATCTCAAGCCCGATGTACGAGCTTTTGACTATATTCTTAGAGTGTGCGGATATAAAAGCAACGAGATACTTTATATAGGCGACAGCCGAGTGAAGGACTATAACGGAGCAATGAATGCCGGTATGCACGCAGTTTTAGTTGATGGTCGTTCCAATAAAGGGTTTCCCGTTAAGGATGTTTATAGTGTTTTGAATATTTCGCCCGTTTGCACAGATAATCCTTAGATTGTTCTTTATTGCGAGTTTTGTTGCAATCGGATCAAAAGGAACGTTTTTGCCGGGCTCCCATTTTGTACCCACAAGCTTTTGAAAGTCTGCACCTGAAATCTTTTTAATTGGTTTTGCATCCGGATTTGTTTTTGGGTTGTCCGTATATACCATATCGGTATTAGACAGATTAACAACTGTTTTTGCGCCAAAGTGAAGTGCAAGATACACAGCATCCGTATCGGTTGAAAATCCGGGTTTCCATCCGCCTGCAACCAGAATACGGTCTTCAAACGGAATGTTTTTCTTTTTAGGATTTGTAACTATCGGGGAGAGAACTCCAAAAGCCGTTTTTACATATTCGGCGTTTGCGTGAGTGCATCGTATTCCTATCATATCAAGCTCATCGTTGCTTATGTCTTGATTCACGCTTTTTGCCGCATTCTGATAGATTCTTGCGGTAGCGCCCCCACCAACAACAAATATTATTCTGTTATCATTTGTATCAAGGTATTTCAGAACGGCGGTTTTAAACTCTGATAAAAAATCAGTATCAATGTTGTTGGGAACTAAAATTGATCCGCCAAGGGATAGTACAAAGGTTTTTTTCGTTGTCATGTTTATAAACTATACTCTATCCACCTTAAAAATGAAATCCTTGAATCCTTGAATCATTGGGTCTTTTTCACTCCTTCGCACACAAAATTCCTTAGGCAGTACACAAAGTACAGCCT
>JAQYLW010000029.1 GCA_028719825.1 Spirochaetales bacterium
CCCTTACCTCCAAAAAGAAGAACACCGAAAGGTGTTTTTTTTTATTTGGAGGGGCGAAGAACCCGTGACCCACCACGAGAGAGGAACGAAGTGAGAGTTCACCAGTTCGAGTCCCCTTACCTCCAAAAGAAGAACACCGAAAGGTGTTTTTTTTATTTGGAGGGGGCGAAGAACCCGTGACCCACCACGAGAAAGGAACGAAGTGTGAGTTCACCAGTTCGAGTCCCCTTACCTCCAAAAAAAAGAACACCGAAAGGTGTTTTTTTTTCGTTTATTTTGGCGTTTTCTTTGTGACCATTTACAATTATATCATTGTAATGATATAATTTTTTTGATAAATGAAGTGGAGAACTCTTATTGTGTCAAATGTTAAACTTTTGCATGGATCCGATCACATTATTAAAACACCACAACTCAGTTTAGGGAGGAAGCACAATGATTATGGACGGGGATTTTATTGTACACAAATCCCTGAAATGGCAAGGGAATGGGCTTGTAAGAATAATAATGATGGTTTTGTTAATGAATATTCCTTTAATACCAAAGGATTGAAGGTAATTAATCTTTTTGACGGAAATTACACTGTATTGAATTGGATAGGATTGTTGCTTAAAAACCGTTTATTTACACTACAAGATGAAATAGCTATAGATGCAAGAAATTATGTGGTTGAAAACTTTGCATTGGACTTGAATGGATACGATGTTGTTATAGGATACCGTGCAGATGATTCATTTTTTTCATATGCTGAATCTTTTGTAAGTAATACTTTGCCGTTAAGGAGTTTAAATCAAGCTCTATACCTTGGCAAACTTGGAATGCAAACTGTTCTTATATCAGAAAAGGCTTTTAATCAAATTGAATTTATAAATTCAGAATCTGTTGATAAAGAAGAATACTACACAAAATTTAACGACAGAGATAGGAATGCAAGATCAACATATCAAAAAGAATTAAAGCAAAAGCATTCATATAAGGATGATATCTTCGTGATGGATATTTTAAGAGAGGGAATAAAAAATGACGATCCACGCATACAGCGAATTGTATTTGAGTGATGCGAAGAGAAGTTTGGCAAACGCTTTTGATTATGCAATAAATGTTTGCAAATTTTCTCCTGATTGGTTTATGAAACTGTTTGTTATGTCAAATAAATCCGTTCAATTTGAGCGTGGAAATCCAGCGATAGTTTCTGGTCGGTCTGGTGTTGAACTCGTGATGGACATTTTAAGCGAGGTTTATCCCGGCGTTGAGTTTCCCCATCCCACATTTTCAAAAGGTCGCACTCCTGAATATTGGGCGGGGTGGGCATTGGCACAATATCAATGGAAAACCGCAAAACGTTTCAAGGAAATTTTCAGGCGTATTCCAATTAGTGAAATTATCGCCATGTATCCGCTATATCACGAAATGGATATAACTTGTTTTATTGATGAGATGGATAGGCGTTATAACGCCGTCGTGTTAGAAACAAAATTACGTAAATTCCGTAAATACAAGAAGTTATCGCAGAGTGAACTTGCATATCTTTCGGGAGTGAATGTTCGTTCAATACAACTTTACGAACAACGTGTGAACGACATTGATAAAGCAGAGGCTCACACTCTTTATAAGTTGTCCCGTGTGCTTGGGTGTGGCGTTGAGGATTTGCTAGAAAGCCCGATGAAGGATGTAATGAACAATTGGAGTGGGGTGAACAGCGAGAGTTAGTGGAAAACGTTTTTAAGAAGTTGCCAATCATCAGAATTAATGTCGCTGGTATAGTTATTAAGGCAAATGCAAAGTTTTTCGCTTTTTGTGTCGTATCGGACGAAACCGCCCTTCAATTTATAAGTATGAAGATAGTTTTTTAATGCCTCAAATTTTTTTTCTGAAAATATATCGATGTCTTCGCTGTTTCCTTCATTGTCAAATCCGCCTTTTGTTTCCACAATCCATGTTTCACCTTTTACAGATAATATGTAGTCGGGATAGAACAGTTTTTGTTTGCCGCTGTTATCTTCGTACACTATAGAAAAGTATTCAACCCCCTTATCGCCGTTTTTATATAGCCATTCAACTGCATTTGATTCTTCACAAAAGTTTTCGAACTTTTTTTCTGAGGCTGAACGTGGTTCTGCTGAAAACAGGTATCCTTTATAAACATTTTTTTCACTTTCGCTTTGGTCTTTACTATTTGCGTTGTATGTAAAATTAAGAGTGTGAGGAATCTTGAATTCTTTTTGAGATATAAGGGAAAGAGAATCGATATTTCTCTCTTGAAGTTGTGTGGCCATAGCGTTGCGAAAATTGTGTCTTAACAAATCAACATTGTTTAATACAAAAGAATAAAGTTCTCTTGCATTTAAAGATAGTAATTTGTCCTGATATTGATTTTTCTCAAAGAACAGGCAGTCTATTATACTTCTCGTTGTGTTATAGTCTTTGTTAATTTCAAGAGCGATTAATCCAATTGCATGACGTAAATCTTGACCGTGTTTATGTGTGTTAATATCTTCTTTTACGGTTATAATATTAAGTTGATTGAAACTTTTTGATTCTGAAATGTTAGAAATATTCCCAGATTTAGTGTAAGTATCTATAGTATCTGAAAATTTGAATTCGTGGGATGCTAGTTGTTCCTTATTTTTTTTCTTGTCATTAGTTAGATTGAAAGTATTTCTGAAATGCTTGTTTATGGAACTTCTGGTTCTTCTTTGATCTGTGGTTATGTCTGTTAATATTCCTCTTTGCTCTGATATTAATGTGATATTTTTATATTCGTTTTTAAGAAAAAGCTCTTTTGATTCTAGTGCTCCTTTACCTAATGCCATCTTAACACCGGATACGAATTTTTCGTCAAATGTGTAAAGATAGCAGCGATCAAGTAGATGATTTTCATAATGCTTTGCCTCTGGCATACGACGGATTCTACCTATTGTTTGAATTTCAAAAGTTTCATCCATATTTTCACGAAGTTTCACTAAGATGTAGGCCCTTGGGCAATCCCATCCTGTTGCTATGGCTTGTTTCATAATTAAAACTTTTTGCTCAGCATTGTTATCAGAAATGCTTTCTATGTTTTTGTGCTCATCAGAAAGCCAAATTGCAAGTTCTCCGTTTTCAGTTGTAATATTATGATCTTTAAAATACTTTTTTACTGTTTCTAAAAGTGCGGTGCTATTGTTTGGTATTTGTACAATAATAAGGGGATTAATAGAAGTGTCTTTTGATGCAAAAACAGACATAATTTCTCTTTGTTTTTTTACGGCTTGTTCAAGAAGATAATAAGTTTGATTGTCTGTTTTTATCACTTGAGGAAAATTTTCGTTTATAACGAGTAATTTTTTTATAAGTCCCTCGCCGATAACATCTTCTTCTTTAATTTCAATAAGTTTTGCTTTATTATCTTTTTTGGGAGTGGCCGACGAGCGAATGATTTTATCTGTGTGAAAAAGCTGTATAATACTATCAGCTTTATCTGTAAAGTTTTGGTGGCTTTCATCCACTATTATTTTAAATGAAAGCCCATTGTTTAATGCCTTTTCTACCCATTCAAGAAAATTAGTTCTTTCACTTTCTTTAAGAGCATTGTTGCCCTTTTTTGTGAGTTTTTCCCAGTTGATAAAACAAAAATCGTTTTCTTCAAAACCATTTGTCATTACATCGGAGAGTAGTTTAGTGGAAGCATTGTGAATGTATTTATCCATTTTTGTTTTGCTCTGTTCTTCGAGATCTCCTTTTCCTGGAGTAAGCCACACGAAAACGGTTTTTGATTTTTCTCTTGTGTATTTGCTCATAAAGTGAGAGAGCATTATGGTTTTGCCACTTCCGGTTGGGCTTTTTAGAATGATTTCATGAATTTTATCATCGTTCATTGCACTGAGTAATTCTTTAATTGCATTTTTTTGAAAATCCATTAGTTCCATTAGATGCTCTCCTCGTTGTAGTAGTAATCGGGGATTATATTTATCTGAATGTTTCGCTTTTTCAGTTCTTGTTCTTGGTCAAGAGAAAGTAAGATATCGTGTCCAAGGTATATTGTTTTACATGAGGACGGGATAGTTTTTGTAAACTCGTCAAGTTCATCTTCTGTAAGAATAATTGCAATTTCGCCATTGTCATTAAAATTTATGCCATTTTCCAGCTCTACAAGTTCACGAACATGCTTTAACAATTCATCGGCATATTCGTAGTATAGTTTATCGCTGATAGACAAATAGTCTACTTTGAAATATTTAAGGCTTGCCTCATATTTTTCTTTGCTGACAACACGCTTAATACGTTCATAACACACATCACGAGCAATGTTGTTTTCATTGTTTGTACAAAGTATAAACTTGCGTTTTCCTCCGTCTTCTGCATTCAGTTTTAACACGGCGTGTCCTGTGGTGCCACTGCCTGCGAAAAAGTCGAGAACGGTGGAAGAAGAATTAAATGAAGATGCAAATTCATTATAATATAGCGACAATAAGTAAGTAATTAAGGAAGTAGGTTTTGGATAAGAAAATTGATCATTTTTTACTATGCTTTCTAATTCTGCAGAAGCATTTTCATTTACCCCTACTTTTTCATTAAATCTGTTTACTGTAACAAAAGGATTAGTGTTATTTGTAAAAATGATAGATTTTGGAGCTACATTAGAACTTTTACCCTGATGGTAAATCGTACGTATTGCAAAGTTTTTGCTCTTAACCCAAAAAGAAGTTCCTTTTTTATACTCTTCATTAACTGTTGATTGAGCCCACCTTGATTTAAATCTTAAAATTAAATTATTTGTATTTTTATGATTCTTAATTATCACGGGTTCAACTAAAAAATAATCTTCTGACTGTGTTATATTGTATTCACCATCAGGAATATTAAACTTTACAGAATTTTTAGGAAATATTAAGGTTCTTTCTTTATTGGATGCATTATAAAGAGGTGCATCTGTTAATTCCGTGTTAATTCTTTCCACAAGCAACTCTTTAATTTTGTCCGCAACAAGACATTTTGCATATGCCAAAATATATT
>JAQYLW010000030.1 GCA_028719825.1 Spirochaetales bacterium
TACACAAAGTATGCTCCTCTTTGCTTTACCCCCACTGCTTCGCGTTACTGCTACCTCTATTCGTCAAAGAAGTTTGTAGGTGGTATCTCATCCGAATCTTCTTCGGATTAGAGTTCGAGATGGAAAGTTTTCTCTACCATACAAAATTTTATATTGTAATTCTAGATTTCACGTTGAAGAGGATAATGATTCCTTAGTCCTAATCCTTGAATATTCGAGCGAGAGTTGTAAACTTGAAGCCTGCAAGCAAGCGAAGATTGTACTTTGTGTACTATCAAGCGCTTACAGGCTGAGTTTGCAAATATCGCCGAAGATTCAAGGATTGTGTTATATGAGGTGGTGGCCTATGATGTATACCTCCACCGACGACGCCCTACACGCCTTTGGCTTATGAATAATTACTTTCTTAAACATACCGCGCATACGATCTACGGTAGCTTTGAAGTCCTCGCCTTGAAATATTTTAACGACAAGTGAGGCGTCTTTTTTAAGGCATTCGCTTGCAAGGGTAATAACGTTATTTACAAGCTCTGCGCTCCTTGAGGCATCTATTCCTTTGTTACCGCTTGTAGATGGAGCTGCATCGGATATGATGGCATCATATTCTCCAAACGATTTGAGTTTATTAAGATTTTCTTCAGAAAAGGCATCGCCCTTTAATGCAACGACATTTTGTGGCATAGGGGATAGTGACAAATCTTTAAGATCTACGCTTACAACCTGACCTTTGCCTTTTAATATATTTCTTGCTACATACAGCGTCCAGCTGCCCGGAGCTGCGCCAACATCCATAATTCTACCGCCATTGGGAATTATTTTGTATGCTTTTTAAAGCTCTTCCAATTTATAAACGCTGCGTGCAGGATAGCCTTCCTTCTTTGCTTTCGTTTTTTAGTTTGTTGCAAAATTAAACTTGCCTTAAAACGATTGTCTATTAATATTTGTTTTTGACCTTCTATGTGTGCTGGGTCGTTTTTGTTAGGAAGTATCATAAGAGTATGACGGGTTTCGTTCCACATAGCCCCCCAGAAAAAATCAGGGAATTTTTGAATGATATTCTTGTAAGCATTATGTAATTTATCCTCGTTATCTTTATAGTGCTTATCAGCGAAATTACAATTGAATATTTGCTTTACAATGTGGTTGACTTTAATCTCTTTACGAAGACTTTCTATCGTTGATTTGGTTGGCTCTAATTTTTCAGGAAAACGTGTTTTACGAATGAGGTATACATATAAATCCTGTTCAATCGAGTTAAGCTCAATGTAATCTTTATAAACAATTGGAACAACATACCTAAAAAAGAACTTGAACCCATCACATGTAAAAATAATGTAATTGTTCCCATTTTTTAATTTTGATATGTTAAATAGTTTAGTTAGAAAAAATCGTTCATTTGGAAAATCATAATAATTGAGATTAGGAATTGGTGTGTAAACTATCCCCAGGTTGAGAACACCACAAAGTTGTTCGTACACTTGATTTCTCTCTCTATTGCTTGGTGTTCTGTCAAGATTAAGTATCTCTTTTGTTATTTCGGTTAAAGATCTAAGACTAAATTGAATTTGCTCAATTCTTTTGAGTGCTTCTTGTTCAGAGCTAAAATAATTTTTAACAATTCTTCTAAATTCTTGCCTAACTACCTTACTTGCAATATATGCGAATACACTTCGCCCAATCTTACCTGTTGGAATAGGGTATATTTTACTTCCTGCAATTAATTCTAAATCAACGCCACCGGCATTAATGGTATATCGTCGTCCATCATCCGAAAATCCTTTGCTGTCTTTTCTAAGAGGGATAGATGCGTAAGACAAAATTACAGGGAAACTATTAATGTCGGTTTTAAGGGCAGTGCACTCATTCTTCTCAAGTTTATACATAAAATTGCTCCTCAAAAAAATGGCACAAAGACGGAAAATGGGGGTGCTCTACGCGTGCACGCGGATAATTATTAACCTTAAAGTATATATTATATATACCTTTAAGAACGAAACGTGAAAATTGTGGACAAAGTGAATAAAAATCGTCAGGACCAGAAATAACATCGTCATAAGTATTTGATTTAGCATGAGTTGTATAGAAAATTGACTTGTTTGCTTCAGAGACAATTAATTGTAATTTTTCCAAATAGTGTAAATCCAATCTTGTTTTTGGCTTTACACAACTTTTGTCCAGTGGGTCGCTGTTGCCTGTAAATGTCTTATTAAAGTACAATAACAACTATGTGGCTCGCCCTGTCTCTATTATCAGCACTATTCGCCTCTTTAACAGCAATACTTGCCAAAATCGGCATTAACAATGTTCCGTCAAATTTGGCGGTAGCAATAAGGACTTTTGTCGTTTTGCTTATGTCGTGGCTGATGGTGTTTATTACATCAGAGCAAAGTTCAATATCTCTAATTGATAAAAAGAGTTGGATATTTTTAATATTCTCCGGTATTACAACCGGTCTTTCATGGCTGTTTTATTACAAGGCTTTACAAAGCGGAAAAGTAACCGGTGTAGTTGCGGTTGATAAATTGAGCACAATTTTAACATTTATACTTGCTTTTGTAATACTCAAAGAAAAAATGACGATAAAATCAATATTGGGATGTTTATTTATAGCAACAGGAACTTTTTTTTTTATCTCCTAAAACGATATAATTCAGAAGGAGAAAAAAATGAACGAGGAAACTAAAATTAAATTTGCAACTATATCCAATGTTGTTATAGTGTGCATGGTTTTATATTCTACCGTTATGGCGCTAATAAGCGACGGATGGGGATTTTTTCAGTATTATACCCAATTAAGCAATTTATATGGCGGAATTACTGCATCTTTTGCACTTCATTATTACGTTCATAAAATTAAAAATCCCAAACTGGTTGTGCCTGAGTGGTGCAAGCATATCAGGTATTCATCAACTTGTTGTCTTACTCTGACATTCCTTGTAGTAGTATTCTTCCTTGCACCGCAAAAGGGTGGGTGGAACGGCTATAAAACCATGATGTTCCAGGGCATTTCCGTATTTACTCATTTATTAACACCGATATTGAGCATAGTCTCGTTTTTGTGTTTTGAAGAAAAAGCTTTAAAGCCGTTATTGAGATATGCCGTTATTCCCACAATTTTATATGCGGTTGTTTTGGTAATTTTAAATGCACTCAAAGTATTAACAGGACCGTATTTCTTTTTACGTGTTTACGATCAGGCACTGTATATGACATTTATTTGGTGCATTGTGGTTATAGGAATCGACTTTGCCATTGCATTCGGACTCAGCAGAATAAATCATACTAAATAAGATTTAGTCCTACTATATACACCTCAACCGATGATGTGCGACACGCTTTTGGCTTGTGAATTACAACTTTTTTAAACATTCCTTTCATACGGTTTACAGTGTTTTGGAAATCTTCACCCTGAAATATTTTAACAACGAGAGATGAGTTTTTTTTAAGACATTCGCCTGCAAGGGTTATTACGCTATTTACCAGTTCGGCACTGCGAGCGGCATCTACCGCCTTGTTTCCGCTTGTAGAAGGAGCCGCATCGGATATAATTGAATCATATTCACCAAATGATTTGAGTTTTTCAAGATTTTCTTTTGAAAAAGCATCTCCTTTTAATGTAACAACATTTTGTGGCAAGGGACAAAGGGTGAGATCTTTAAGATCTACGCTTACAACCTGACCTTTGCCTTTTAATATATTTCTTGCCACATACAGCGTCCAGCTTCCTGGAGCTGCGCCAACATCCATAATTCTACCGCCATTGGGAATTATTTTGTATGCTTTTTGAAGTTCTTCCAATTTATAAACGCTGCGTGCAGGATATCCTTCCTTCTTTGCTTTTTGCGCCCAAAAATCCGATTCTTTATAGTCTTTGTCTGCCATTTTAAAATTATAAGTCTTTTTGTATTATAATTTACTGTATGAAAAATGAAATAACAATACCGCAAAACAGCGCAGAAAGATACACTTTTAAAAGGTTATATAGAGAAACACTATCACATGCATTATTTGCCGCAATCAAGGAAGTTATACCGGAAAAGCGTGTGATAATAGGGCACTCGCTTGGGGATGGATATTATTTTTCGTGTCAGGACGGTACTGTCATTACCAATGACGAATGCGAAAAAATCAAACAAAAATTGCAAAGTCTTATTGAGGACGATACAAAGATTGAAGCATTTACACTGCCGTATAGGGAAGCCATTGAACTATTGCAAAAAGAGAATCTTACGGATGCAGCTTCTTTGGTAAGAACAAATGCATTACAAACAGTAGAATTCAACAGAATTAAAAACTATATAATGCTTAATATGCACAATACATTCACATCTCTTGGAATATTAAAAGCATGGGAATTGCGCCCATATGGTGGCAAGGGCTTGCTTTTAAGGTATCCGAGAAGCGAAGATCTTACAAGGATTGGAGAGTGGAAGGACAACCCAAAGCTGTTTTCTGTTTTTAATGAGTATTTAACAAATTGCCGCATTTTGAACCTGTATGGTGTAGGCAAGTTAAACGACATAATAATGAGCGGAAATATAGGTGATTTTATAGAAACAAGCGAGGCATTGCAAAGACGAAAGATCATAGAAGTAGCCGATATGATAGTAAAAAGGGGAACTGTTAAATGCGTTTTTGTTGCCGGTCCTTCATCTTCTAACAAAACTACGTTTGCAAAGCGTCTTGTATTAAACCTTAAAAGCTACGGTTACGATCCTATCAGGCTTTCTTTGGATGACTATTATTTTACAAAAGACTTGGTTCCGAAAGATGAAAACGGAGAGCCTGATCTTGAATGTATAGAGGCAATAGATACTGCGTTATTTAAAGAGCATATCGGTCTTTTATTGTCGGGCAAAGAAGTGCACTTGCCTAATTTTGAATTCAATGTAGGCGGAACAGGCAGAAGAACGTTTGCCGAGGAAGCTACCGTGATGAGGGAGAATACAATCTTAGTTGTAGAAGGCCTTCATGCCTTAAATCCGAAAATCTCAGATGTATTTGATAAAAATCTCATTTTTAAAATATACATATCCGCGTTAACAGTGCTAAACATAGATGAACATACACGTGTCAGAACTACAGACAACAGAATAATTCGTCGTCTTGTAAGGGATTCGTTCTCACGTTCTGCCCCTGCTTTAGAAACGCTAAGGATGTGGAACAGTGTAGAAAAGGGAGAAAGAAAATACATATTCCCGTATCAGAACAATGTTGATGCCGCAATAAACAGCGCTCATGATTATGAATTGTCGGTTTTAAAGGTGTTTGCTGAGCCTCTTTTAAAGGGCGTATCTCCTTGTGAAGAAGATGTTTATCCTCTTGCCCAAAGGCTGCTTAAAATGCTTTCGTTGTTCTATCCTATTCCTTCAACATATGTGCCATCCGATTCTATGCTGCGAGAATTCATCCCACAATAACGGTTTAATTACACTTCAGCTGTCGGTTTTTTTCTTGCGGTATGCTTTTTTAGAACTTAGAATATAAGTATGAAAAGCATATATGAACCACTGTTTACTCCATGGAAAATTGGAGAATGTGAAATTAAAAACAGAATCGTCATGACAAGCATGGGCGGAACCTCCATATTCGGGTGGATGGAGAAAAATCATTTTGATAATGAAGCCGCAAGATTTCTGTTAAAAAGAGCCGAGAATAACGTGGGTCTTATCTTGCCCGGAATTGCCCCGATCCGTGATATACTGTTCGGTTCATGGATTTACAACGGGCAAAAAAAATATGATTCCTTAAAAAAGTTTACGGAAGAATTTCACAAGACGGGTGCAAAAATTTTCATACAGCTTACGGCAGGGTTCGGAAGATCTCTTGCCATTAACAAGCTCATGATTGATGCATTACATTCTAAGCCTTTAAGAACATTGATCAAACCTATTCTTGATGTGGATTATTTAACTGCATCAGCATCCGCTACGCCAAACAGATGGGATGATTCATGTATTTCACGTCCTTTAACAAAGGCGGAGATCAACGCCATGGTTGAAGCATTTGCCAAAATATCATTGCATTTAAAGAACGCAGGTGTTGACGGAGTTGAGGTTCATGCCGTTCATGAAGGGTATCTCTTGGATCAGTTCACAATGAAATATACAAATTTGAGAACTGATGAATACGGTGGAAGCCTTGAAAATAGATATAGGTTTGCAACGGATATAGTTAAGGCAATCAAAAAACGATGCGGATCTGATTTCCCCGTTTCCTTAAGATATAGCGTAGTATCAAAAACAAAAGGATTTGGTAAAGGAGCGCTTCCCGGTGAGGAATACACCGAGGTTGGAAGAGATATGGAAGAAAGCAAAGAGGCAGTTGTGCTGTTAGAAAATGCAGGGTACGACATGCTGAACTGCGACAACGGAACATATGACGCATGGTATTGGGCTCATCCGCCTGTATATATGAATGAAAATTGCAACCTTGAAGAAGTAAAGCAGATAAAAAAATATGTAAAAATTCCAGTAGTCTGCGCCGGCAGAATGAACCTTGCAGTCGGATCTGAAGCCGTAAAAAACGGAGAGATAGATGCAGTAGGCGTTGCAAGACAATTCCTAACCGATCCCGAATGGGTTACCAAAACAATAAATGACAAAGAAGATGATATAAGACCGTGTATTTGTTGTCATAATGGATGTTTCAACATGGCTCATTATAAAGGAGTAGGAAACGATCAAACCCTTCAGGATAATGCCGGTATGGCACGATGCGCCTTAAACCCCGAAACGATGCAGAGCACAAAGTATAAAATTGTCAAAACGAATAATCCTAAAAACATTGCGGTTATAGGGGCAGGAATTGGCGGAATGGAAGTTGCAAGAGTTGCCACACTAAGGGGGCACAAGGTAACCATATACGAAAAAACAAACAAGAACGGCGGAGTGTTCAATGCGGCTGCCTCTCCCGAATTTAAAGAAAAGGATAAGGAGCTGTTAAAGTGGTACGATAAACAGATGAAGGATCTTAAAATAGATATCGTATATAACCACGAGGTTAAAGATATTTCATCTGTTAAGGCTGATAAGGTTGTTGTTGCAACCGGTTCTGTGCCAATCAGACCATCTTCGGTTAAGGGGATAGACAAAGCTTACGATGCCGTGAGCTACCTATTAGGCGAGTGTACAACAGGGGAAAGGGTTGCTGTAATAGGAGGAGGACTCACGGGCTGTGAGGTGGCTTATGATCTGTTCCTAAAGGGTAAGACACCGATAATTATAGAGATGAAAAACGACTTAATTGCCCAGCGTGGAGTATGCCTTGCAAACTCCTCATACCTTAGGGATTTCTTTGAACTGCACAAGGTTGAAGTTCATTTGGAAACAACGCTGAAAGAGATAAAAGACGGTAGCATTACAGTTGTTACAAACGGTAAAGAAAACAGTATTGATGTTGACAGCGTTATTCTTGCAATAGGGTATAAACCGTCACCCGTCAGCAAGGATGCCATATTAGCAGGCGATGCACGTGCTATAGGAAACCTTAAAACAACTATATGGAATGCATGGGATGTTGCAATGAAAATTTAAAGGAGTAAAGCTATGGTACTTACACAAGAACAGCAGGAAATATTAAACGGCTCAAAAGGACCGGTGATGGCAAAGGTTTTAAAAACCCTTGTTTTATACGGGGAAGTTTTCGGAGCCGAAAAGTTAGTGCCGGTAACAAGCAAGTATGGTCATATTGTTACGAGTTTCGGAGTAAGTGTAATCAAGGATGCTATTGGCGCTCTTATGGATGAACTTATATCATCGGGAGTTGTTTCAAAGCAGCAATTTACGGCAGATCCACGACCCACTGATCCCAATGTTCCAAAAAGTTTTCTTGAGGACATAGTCTTTAAAGTTATGTATGGACCTCAAAAGCACTATGAGGAGCAATTACAAAAGGTTGGACTCCTGAGTGAGGACAGTTTTACATGTACAAGTTACTTAGACGAGGTCGGAAATATTCCACAAAAGGGCGATATTCTTTCATGGGCAGAGTCAAGCGCCGTCAACTATGCTAATTCGGTTCTTGGAGCAAGGTGCAACAGAAATTCGGGCATTATTGAAATGTTCGGTTCAATAGCAGGCTATGTTCCTTATTTCGGGCTGTTGACGGATGAGGGCAGAAAAGCAGACTGGATTGTTGAATTAAAAACTTCATCGCTTCCGTTACCACAACTTTTAGGTTCGGCTA
>JAQYLW010000031.1 GCA_028719825.1 Spirochaetales bacterium
TGTATTCGGAAATGTCAGATCTTGTGGAATTTGCAACCAGACCCACTTTAAAAATAAAAACTACCATTAACACAAAAGAGCAAAACGTAGAGATTGAATTTGCAACATCAAATAGAAAATCCGTGCTATCACCGGGCAAGGACATATATATTCCGGAGTATATTGTTTATTCAAGCCTCCCCAAGGATGATATTTTCAAAACTTACATGAATACTACTAACAACGGAATAATCAAAGATGAACAATCGGAAATCGAAGCACCAAAGGCTAATATCGTTAATAAAGAGGTACAGACTTCATTAAATACCGGACTTCAATATGCCTTTACCACAAGGGATTCAAGACTTGTAACAGATACAATAGCATCCAATACATCAGTGGACTTCAATGTTTCAATGTCTGTAAACAAAGAAGAAATCTCAAATTCCGGACAAACAGAAACCATCGATAACCCACCAAACAAATACCCTGCTCCCGTAAAAGAAGTATCAGTTATAAACAATTTGAAGGACAGGATAGAAATAACATGGCAAGCCTCAGATCTGAACGGAGGCATAGAAAAAGAAAGCATTGTCGGCGGCGTAACACAAACAGTAGAACAGGTATTCAAGCTTGTGCGCATAGATTTGGAGGACAACTCAAAAACCGTAGTTCTTGATTTTTCCGACAAAGACAGACAACCTTCCGATTCCGGAAATTTAGTATACACATTCGTTGATACTGATGTTGAAGTTAACAAGACGTATGTTTATTCCGTGCTCCCTTACTACGTATTTACAAAAAACGGAACAAATACAACCAATTATCCCGGCTCCAAAGAAGAACTGTCTCAAAAGGCATATATTCTTCCCTCTCCTCAAAACATTACAAAAAGCTGGATAGTAAAGAATCCTGCTTCCGAGGGGAACGACAGATATAAGGAGTACAGAAATCCTGATAATCCGCTTGAAGCAACCTATACGGCAAGAATAAGCTGGAAGCTGCCGCAAATAACCCAAGAAGACATGTCTTACGTCTTTAAAGTCACATCAACAGAACCGAACGGAAGAATAAGTACATTGCTGCCTGACGGAACAGATATGCAAACGCTTAATGAACAGTTAGAGATTTTAAAGGATGGAGAAACATACTACACAGAAATCCCCATTACACTTACTCCGGAGCAGGATAAGGATTTATGGAAATTCAGTTTTACAATGTCACTATGTAATAGGCAAGGCGATACTCAAGGGGAACAAAACAGCGAAGGAGATCCGCTTGAATCCATTCCCAGCATAAGACAAATTGAATTTATAAAGCAGTCAAATGCTTCTTTCAGTGACATCAGTGAAAATGCAGCATCAGCCACTCTAAAGTGGAATGTTATATCCGAGGAAGAACTTTCACAAGCTGACAGTTCACTTCTTCTTGATAATTTGGTTTTTGATCTGTATCGCGGAGAGACACCTGATAATCTTTCGTATGAATGTTTTACAAATAAAGCATACGGAGCACTTGTTCAAAACGGAGAAGTAAGCGGAACAGACCTTTTATCATACTACGATCATAGCGATCTTGAGGACGGCAAAACATATTACTATCTGTTAACATGTAGGTACGAGGACGAAAACTCCATATATCACAACAGATCAGGAAACATACGTTTTGACGGAGTAAGAACAATGAATCCCGTTAAAAACATTGCAGCTTCATATGCCGCATCCGAGGAGTTTATTGAAGTATCGTTTACAAAGCCTGAAGGAGCTGAAAACTTTAGAATACAATATAAATTAAATTCATCTGTTTTGGATAGCTGGACTGACCTTAATACCGAAACCGACATAATGAGCTCTGATGATATTGGATCAGGAACATTCCACTTTATCAAAAATGCCCATACCTCCAATGCCGGAGAAGAATATTTGTTTAGAGTTTATGCAATTGACAAAAACGGAAATTCGGTTGTTAATTACGCTGAAACCCAAACACCGGGCTCACTGTTTGGTATTAAAGGCTTTGATGTAAATGCTACGGCAAACGAATACGCCGATAAGATTGTAGTATCGTGGAATAAAGTTAACGGAGCAACCTCCTATGCTGTTTATGTATATGAAGATGCAGGATTAACAAAAGAAATATTTAACGAAACCGTAAGTGAGAGCGATACAAGCTATGTAATGGATGTAAGCAGCATAGAAAACTATCCTTTTACCGATGGTCAGGGCTATCCCCTTTCACGTCCTTACTACTTTAAAGTATCCCCTTTGAAAGGAGCTTATAAAGCAGGATTAGATGCTAAGGACAACTTTTCTCTTCCAAGCGCTGAGGGTAAATGGCTGTTCCCACCAAAGAACATTAAAGCAAGCAAATCGGATTCCCGTTTCACAATAAATTTATCCTGGGACAGAGTGGAAGGTGCCGAAGGATATGAAATATACAGAAAAGAAGCAGGAGCAAGCGATTCAACATATGAATATATATCGTACAGGCAAAATAACCAAAGCTTTTTTGAGGATTTAACAGCTTCTTTTTCAAAAGAATATGAGTACACCATATCCTCCGTATTGGGAAATATAACAAGCTTAAAACAGAATTATTCGTCAAACAACAGCGATAGAATAGGCTGTCTGTTGTCAGTTCCTACAAAAATTACGACATCTGAAATAGGTGATTCTCTATTCTCTATATCTTTTTATCCAAGCCTTGATGTGGACGGATACGATATTAAAACATCAATATCTTCATATACCATAACACGCGAACAAATAAATAGCGCTCCTTCTTCCATAACCTCCGAAAGTGAAAACACAATAGTAACAAGAAGAAACTCAAACAACGAAATAACTTATGTAACGTTCTATCTTGCCAGACCGGTAATAGTTTCAAAGCCTCTTCTGACCGTAGAAATCAATTCGTATAAAAACGTTTCGGGTGAAAGGCGAACATCAAATACTTATAGCGCAGGTCTAAAACCTTCAGCTTTAAAAGCAAATGAAATAGTGAACCTTGTCAATACAACATTAACACAAATTATTTACAATGCTAACATTAAAGCAGGAGGAGACTGGTGGGGCTTCTATGAGGAAGACGACGTTAATCCCTCTTTCCATGATGGGAATATAAACGGTTCTTACTATATTCAAGGAGATTCAGGCACATTCGGTAATACTCACGGATATTTAATGCTTAAAGAATATAACGACGAAAATACGATGATAGAAATGACAACAACAACTAATATACGATTGACATCTAAAAACGGAGGTGGAGGAGGTTATCTGGGGAAAGATCCTCTTAATTATTTTGGTGGCAATAATGTAGGAGAAATGGAAGTTATACTGCCTTTTTATATGGGAACTGCAACAATTAAGTACAACAGTATAAAAGTAGACGGTTCCAATGCAGGTAATTACGAAGTGAATTATAATGGTGTTTATACAACCATAACTCCCGCTGAAGTTCACGAGAGCGTAAGAAGATTTATTTAAAGAAACATTTGGAGAAAATATGAAAAAAATTATACCGGTATTGCTGTTATCATTTTTATTGGTGTCATGCAATTTTTCCCTGTTCAATTCGTCGTTTAAAGATATGACAAATCACAGTCCCTCCCTCCCCGAAGTTCCCTCATCGCCCATTTCTCCGCAGGTATCTGTTATCGGACTACGCTGTTCAGACGGTCTTTTTACGGATAAGATAACAATTTCATGGAAACAGTTGAACGGGGCTGATTTATATAAAATAGAAAGAGCTACCCTTACAACAACAACACCTAATGAAAATACTTTAAATGCCCTTAGGGACAGTGATTATGAAGTTGTGTCGCAAACTTCAAATTTAACAATTGATGATACATCAATAACAGATAAATCTACATACTATGCTTACAGAGTTACGGGTATATCTCTTTCACATAACACATCAAGTAAGCCATCGTATCCCGTAATAGGCTCAATTCTTTCATACCCGTCTGAAATAGAGTGCTCAAAAGGTACATCTGAAACCAACATTCTGATAACCTACAGCC
This sequence comes from Spirochaetales bacterium, assembly GCA_028719825.1. Lineage (GTDB taxonomy): Bacteria > Spirochaetota > Spirochaetia > Sphaerochaetales > Sphaerochaetaceae > UBA9848. The sequence goes on from JAQYLW010000031.1 coordinate 4,007, forward strand.
AAGTGCCGGGTGCCGAATACTATTATTTGTATAAAAACGACAATGAATCCTTCACCGATAACCTTGTTGAAATAGACAAAAACATCCATTTCAACGATCGCGTTCAAAATACGTTTATATACACTCCATCGGAATCGGAAAAAGGCAAAATACTGTATTTCTCTATTAAAACCATATCTTCAAACGGAACAAAGACCCAATTCTCCGAAACTCGAACTGGATATACAAAAGTTGTCGGAGCACCTTTAAAACCCACGCTTTCCACAAACAAGGGCAAAAACCCATCAAGCATAACCTTAACCTTCTCTTCATTTGACGAAGGCACAACATATACTATAACTAAAAGCAAGAACGGCGGCAAAGAGTCTATAATATACAATTCTGCAGATCCTCAATACACTCCGCTTGTTCCCGATTCAAACAACAATCTGAATTTTACCGACAGCAATGTAGAACCAAACACTGAGTACATTTACGCAGTTTATGGTTCAAATGATCTTGGCGCAGGAGAGGCAAGCTCTGAAAACGCATACCTGTTATCGCCCGTAAAGGAAGTTTCACTAATCGGTGTTGTAGAAGCAAACAAACTGGGGTATAAGCTGGAGGTTATTCCCCCTCTTGGCGCTTCTGAAAATTTAAACGATTGGAGTTATGTGATAAAAACTACGGAATATGATCAGGCATCCGGAACACAGACAGTGAATACTTACGATGTATTCCCTATTGATACACTTGACTACGTTATTCCGTTTTTCAGCGTACAGCCAGATGGGAGTGGCAAAGAAATAAGAGAAGTAAGCATTGCCGTAAAAAGCAAAACAAGCATAGAGGAAACCACATCAGTAAGTGATAAAGTTTTGGGAATACCAAAGCTTGATGAAAACTTTTCTTTTTCCGGAACACAAAATGTGTACGACGACAGCATAGGGGCTGCAACCTCTTGTACAGGCGGATGCTATGATGAAAATGGAAAAAACAGGCACACATATAAAGGCGGTGAGCTTTGCTATTGTATAGGTGTTTTCCCCGTTGTATTACGATGGAATTCAGTACAGGGTGCACACCACTACAGAATTAAACGCAGCGATGGCAAAGAATGGACTACCGATCAGCTTAGATACAACGACAATGCCGTTGCTATAGGGAGAAAATACAACTACGAGATTTATGCAGAGGATGTGCTTAATCGCCACAATAACAACGAATACAGAACAGCAAATGATTGCTATGGCGCACTAAGCGGCGAACAATATATATACGAGTTCCAAAGACACGTTGAAAAACCCTGGGAATTCCAAGATGAACATCCCTTATATCATCAGGACAAAAGCAAAGGCAGGATCTGGAGCTACATTCGTAAAAGCGGCACAGGCTCACTTACGAGCGGAGAAAGCGCAAGCGATGATTATATATCATCACCACGAACAGACGGAAGCTACGGAGGAACTGTTACTTATAAGGCAGCAATATCAGGCTTGGCAGGTACAGTTACTTTTTCTGCAACAGAAGGCTTTGGTGAGAGCGACTATATTTATTATACTCACTATGCCGAGCGCAAAAATCCCAATGGAGATTTGATAACTATTAATAAAACCCAAGGATACACGTTTACTGCAAATATGGACGGCAATGCGGATGATTATAGAACAATTTCCAACAACAACGTGTTTTATTTAGACGGCTGGTATGGTAAGAATATGGTTCAAATACTTTCAATGAAAGTAGTTTCGCAACACCTTGTAGGAACGCTCCGTTCCATTATTACATACAACACTCTTGACGGACAAACAATTACAAAGGTTTCTAACCCTGTAGAACCGATAAAATACAGATATACAGAGGGAGGAGTAGTAAGATGGTAAATAGAAAAATTACCCTTAGTCTGTTGTTGCTTTTTATTATTACATCCTGCACTCTTACAACAGAACTACCAAATTTAGTAAAGGGTCGTTGGGCTTATTCCAAGGATTCCGATGGGATTGCTGCTGAATTATATTCTTTTAACGACAAGATGGAATACACACATATTACAACTAAAATTGACAGCGACGGCAACCGAGTTCAGGACAAAGAGTATAGCGGAACATATACAATGGCATACAGTTCTTTTGAGGTTTTAAAAGCTTCGGGAACCATAGTGTTAAACGGACAAGCGGACAGAGATACAGAAAACAAAACACTCTATTTTACTTTTGAAGCAAAGACATATGCGCCAATTCGCTCATTAACTCTTACAAATAACAATTCAACAATTACGTACGGATATTCGGGAGATGCAGTATGAAAAGATTAGCGACTTTGTTCTTAGTTTTAATATTTATTTCCCAAGCTTTTTTTGCATCCGATGAAATAATGAACAGCAATGAAGCGGTAAACGAAGGATTTATTTGCGGTACTCCGCTTATTCCATCCATACCTGTAAGGGATTCAGACAAAGACAATACAACTATTACAGAGGATGCAACAAAAAAAGATGTATCGGAGCAGAATGAAAACATAAAAACATCCATTGTTCAATCAAATGAATTTCATTTTTACGTGGGCGGATATTTTGCCCCTACTCTAAGAATTGTGCGCGGTGCTACGTTTGCAGTAGGCGGACATGTAGGCGTGGATTTTCATCCGGTTAAGGAATTTTCACTAGGCCCATATATACATGGCGAGTACTTTTTTGCACCTCTTGGTTCAAATACGGGATATTACGGCGGACTGGAAATGGAACTTGAGGGAGGAGTAAACTTTACATACAATCTTTATCGCTCAAAAAGCTTTGCGCTTAAGTTGGGTTGTGATTTTGGATACTATATGCAATGGCTTCAATACAACAGCAATATCTCCACAAAAGCGCATTTGTCCTACAACGGTATGATGCTGCGACCTACATTCACAATTCAGTTTGCAGAGTTTTCCGGAATGCCTTTGGGAATTGCCATATATTATCAAAAAACTGCAATTATTCCCTACAGCGATTATGATGGTTTAGGTGTTATGCTGATACTTTAAAACCGCGATGATCAGAACTTATAAACTTCATCGGTGGTGGAAAAATTAATCTTACAAAATTCAGATAATTTTTCTACCATTAATTTTTTTACTAAGGTTTGAGCAGTCTTGATAACGTTGTTTCCGGCTCCGAATGGTATTTCTATACCGGCTTTTTGCATCATTTTATTAAACTCTTCCACAAGAAGCCCACGCGCTATCATAGAAGCGGATGCAACGGATAAATCCCTTTCGCCTTTGGGCGTTTGGAACAGATGTATTCCTTTTTTAATATTCCCCTTGAGTTCTTCACACATCAAGTTTTCTTCAGCGAACTGATCAATGATTACATTTTTACATTCGGGGTTCTTTGTAAGCAACTCTTTAATGACTTCCCCATGCATTTTTGCAAGAATTTTATTTATGTTGCCGACTTTTTTGTATTCTTTGTTGTATTCCTGAGGTGAGAGTATTCTATAAGAATACTTTTTTTCGCCAAGAATTCCGATGATAATGTTTTTAAACTTTAGATTTTGTGAATCTGTGTGTGCCTTGCTGTCGGAAATACCAAGGTTTTTTAGGCTCTCCTCATCTTCCTTGTACAAGCAGACACCTGCTACTATAACAGGTCCAAAATAATCTCCCTTACCGGTTTCGTCAGAACCTATCCTGATTTTGAAGGCTGGGATTTCCTTTATTTCCCTTTGATTGGATTTTTTTATAGGTTGTTTATTATCCTTGCTGTTAGGATCTCCTAACGCTTCGTTTACACTCTGAACGGCACAGCCTAAGACCTGTTCAAATTCATCGGTACACTTCTCTACTACTATTTTTGAATAGGATTTATTCTTGGATTGATATAAAACAAAACGACACTTTGTATCCGCTTTTATTGCGAGATACTTAGTGCCATATTCTATTGATTTATCAATTGTAATTTTCCACCCTTGTTTTGAAAGGGTGGAAAACAAAAGTTCTTTTCCTTTTTCATCGTAAAGGAATTTTATTGAAATCATCAATTATTTAACAATTTTTGTTCCGGCAGTACCGTAAAGAGCATCGTAGATGTTTGAAGGATCTGTAATTAAGCCAACATTTCCTGTTGTCTCAACAAAATCAATCATAGCCTGAACCTTTGGAAGCATGCTTCCCGGAGCAAACTGTTTTTCATCTATGTATCTCTTTGCATCATCTGTTGTCATTACATCGATAGCCTTCTGATCAGGCTTACCAAAGTTTACGCAAACCTTTGGAACTGCTGTTGAAATAACAAACAAATCGGCGTGGAGGTCCTTAGCCATAAGAGCAGCAGCCAAATCTTTATCGATTACTGCTTCCTTACCGGTGATAGAACCATCGTTGTTCTTAACAATAGGAATGCCGCCACCACCTGCCGCTATTGTAACAATGCCTGAATCAAGAAGTTTTTTAACGGCATTGATTTCCAATATGGCCTTTGGTTTAGGAGATGCAACAACACGGCGATAACCTCTTCCTGCATCCTCTTTAACGTTCCAACCGTCCTCCTGAATGCGTTTATCTGCTTCTTCCTTACTCATAAAGCTTCCAACCGGTTTTGTTGGGTTCTTAAATGCAGGATCTTCGCCGTCAACAACCACTTGTGTAACAACTGTAGCCACGTCAACCTTAACGCCAAGCTTTGCAAGTTCGTTATCAAGAGCCATCTGAAGCTGGTATCCGATTGAACCCTGTGTATCTGCTACACAAGAATCAAGTGGAACAGTATGCAGCTGACCTGCAGCTATTTCGCTTCTTCTAAGAACAAAACCAACCTGTGGTCCGTTTCCGTGAGCGATAACTACACGATTGCCCTCTTTAATAAGACGTGCAATATGCTTAGCCGTTTCAACCGCAGCTTCATACTGCGATTGAACGGTTACATGTTTATCATCAAGAATTAATGAGTTACCGCCAATGGCTATAACTATTAATTTACTTTCTTTTTTGCAATCATTGCCTTTACAACAACATGACATGTCTAATGCTACCCCTCTTATTTAATGCGCGGTTTGTTCTCGTTGAGAAGTTGCTGAAGTTTATCAGCAGGATTGCGGAACTTTGAAAGGAAGATCATAGCAGCAATGATATAAGGTTTATAAGAAGCCTGTTTGTAAAGAGGATCACGATAGCGATCAAATACAGAAGCAGCAACCTCACCTTCTTTACAAGAAACATCTGTAATATCTGCAGGTAAGCAGTGGAGATAAAGAGCTTTTCCGTCGCGGGTTGTAGCCATTTTCTCTTCTGTGCATTCCCAATCCTTATGTTTTGCGTTTTCTGCCAAACATCTCTGTTCAAGAGCTTTGAGAGCTTCTTTATCGCCTGTTTCAACGATCTTTGTTCTCTCTTCCATAATTGCAAATGAAGCCCATGATTTTGGATATACAATGTCAGCATCTTTAAATGCTTCATCCATTGAGTTGACCTTTTTGAATGAACCGCCTGATTTCTTTGCGTTCTCTTTTGCAACTTCTTCAATTTCAGGCATAACGTCATATCCTTCCGGATGAGCAAGAACAACGTCCATTCCAAAGCGTGTGAACAATCCGATAACTCCCTGAGGAACAGAAAGAGGTTTACCATATGAAGGACTGTAAGCCCATGTCATTGCAACTTTCTTACCCTTGAGCTTATCAACACCACCGAAGTAGTTGATACAATGAAGCATATCTGCCATGCACTGTGTCGGGTGGTCAATATCGCACTGAAGGTTTACAAGAGTCGGGCGCTGCTCAAGAACACCATCTTTGTATCCCTGTTCAACACTGTCTGCAACTTCTTTCATGTAGGTGTAACCCTTACCGATATACATATCATCACGAATACCGATAACGTCAGCCATGAAGCTAATCATGTTTGCTGTTTCACGAACTGTTTCTCCATGTGCAATCTGGCTTTTACCTTCATCAAGGTCCTGAACCTCTAAACCAAGAAGGTTACAAGCAGAAGCAAAACTAAATCTTGTTCTTGTAGAATTGTCGCGGAATAAAGAAATTCCAAGTCCGCTGTCGAATACCTTACTTGAAATATTGTTTTCTCTAAGTCCTCTAAGAATCTCAGCTACGGCAAACGTTGCTGCGATCTCATCATCAGATTCTTTCCATGTGTGGAAGAAATCGTTCATGTACATTCTGGAAGTGTTGTACCCTCTAAGTTGATCTATGTACTGTTTGACAGTATCTTTATCTTTCATTGCACCCTCCTAATGGTGATTGTCAATATGATATTTATGATATTATATATTACGGGATTGTGTTTGTCCATTATAAACGACAAAGGAGGGAAAAAATGAAAATAGTTTATGCTTCCGGAACCGGTTTTACAAAAGAATATGCACAAATGCTTTCTAAAGAGCTCTCCTTAGAAGCTTATGATGTTAAAGACGCATTATCCTTATTAAAGGAAGGCGAAACAATAATATATCTTGCTTATATACATGCAGGCGGACTCAGATATTTTAATAAGGTAAACAGGAAATTCAAAATAGTTGCCATAGGTGCAGTCGGTATGAGTTTAGACTCAACTCAAATTAAGGGAATCAGAAAAAGGCATCGTATAAAGCCGTCTATAGGATTGTTTTACATGCAGGGCGGATATGCTCCCGACAGGATAAAGGGCGGCGATAAATTCGCCATGAGTATCGTTAAAAAGATAATAATCAAACAACTGTCCAAAAAACAGGAATTAACGGATATTGAAAGAGACGCCCTTGATCTTGCGCTCAACGGGGGCTCAAGAGTAAACAAAGAAGCTCTTACGGATATTATTTCGTTCATTAAAAACCAAGAAACAGCCTAAGGGATTTATTGCAACAAGATATTCTGAAATTGAAGGACTATATAATGAATTCCATGCCGGTTTTTTTTTGTTGAAATTACAACTGATAAGGCAAAAAGAGATTCCCTGTCATTTCAAAGCATATCCCCTATGCATTGTTATTTAATATAAAACGGAATACACTAATTTAGATGAAGCGTTTTTTCAAAAGAGCGATAGTAATTGTTATAACGATGTTGACTGCCTTCCCTATTACTCAGCATTACGCATCGGGGGTAAAGGGTTTTACATCCACAATTCTTACAAACGAAGAAAACGACAAAATCGCCTTATCCATGGATGCTCTTGAAAACATATTCAGATTTGCCGAAAGAAATTTTATTTACGATATAAACTATAACAAGGTATATGAGGCTATGGCCGCAGCGATGCTTGATGCATTTGATGACGAATGGACAATGTATATCCCCTCATCATCAAGCGACGAATATCGCGATCACAGAATAGGCAATTACAGCGGCATAGGAATATATCTTACCAAGCTTCCGCTTAGCAAACAGAATGCCGATGATCCTAAAACACTATACATAACAATAACAAATGTGTTTAAAGATGCACCGTCCTATAAAGCAGGATTAAAAAGAAACGATTTAATCACACATATCAACGGAGAGAGCGTTATTTCAAAAACGGCAGGAGAATGCGCTGCGGCATTAAAAGGCGACAAAGGAAGCACGGTTACTCTCAGTATAATGAGAGGCAAGGAAACGTTTGAGGTTCAGCTTGAAAGAGAAGAAGTAAGCGTTCCCACCGTACAATCCGTCGTTCTTCAAGACGATATTGCCTATATCAGAATATATGAGTTTACAACGCAAACGGCAGAACAGGTTTCTAAGGAGCTTGATTTAATTAAATACAGCGCAAAGGCATTGATAATAGATATGCGTGACAACGGCGGAGGAGACGTACCTGCCTGCATAGAAGTTGCTGACTTCTTTTTACAATCGGGCTCGACCATAGTACGCACTGAGGGAAAAACAAAGGAGATGAATAGAGTGTATCTTTCATCGACAAAAGAAAAAAAATTAGATGAAAACATACCGATAGTGTTGCTTATCAACTCCGGAACGGCATCGGCTGCAGAACTGCTTGCAGGGGCACTTAAAGAGAATGGCAGAGCCGTTGTATTCGGAGAAAAAAGCTATGGGAAAGGCGTTATGCAGGTGTCGGCTCCATTTGAAAAAGGTTTTGCGAATATCACTGCCGCAGAATATAAAACGCCTAACGGCAACACTGTAAACAAGGTTGGTATTCTTCCCGATGTGGAAATAAAAGAAAACAACGGAACTCAGGAAGAACAGCTTGCCCTTTTAAAAATGCTTAAGGAAAATGTATTTTCAAAATATGCAGACAAACACCCTACTTTCTCCCCTTTCAACGTAAACAGATTTGCAGACGAATACAGCGAAGAATATGACATATCGCCGGTTTTGCTTAAAAAGGCTATTACCGAAGAATACGTAAACAGAAGCAATACAGATTCAATATCAGCCGACCTGTTAAAGTATGATGATGTGGTAAATTATGCCATAACTTATATAAACAAAAGGAATTAGCACTCCATTGTGGACGGATTGTGTATAAATGTGGATAAAAAAGTATAAATAAGATACTGAAACAATTAAAAAACACATAAAATATTATATCGTTTTTCTGTGGTTTTAACTAAAATCACACATTGAATAAATAACTCATAAGTCTATAATTTACAACAATTTACATCTATTTCCCTTCTAACTTTAATTGTTTTTACAAAAGCAAATTATTTTTTGACTGAGTATAAAAAAAAGTTATCCACAATGGTTGTGGATAACTTGTGAATAGATTTGTTGACAAGCGCAAAATCAGGCTTTTTCCTCAAGAATAATTGCTTTTGCACCACTTGATGAACAGCCCAAACGCTTTGCCCCCGCAGAAAGAAGCTCATTTGCATCTTTTAATGTTCTGATACCTCCCGATGCTTTGACACCAAGACTTTGACCGACAGTTTCATACATAAGCGTTACATCCTTAACTGTAGCGCCACCCGTACTGAACCCTGTAGATGTTTTAACAAAATCAGCGCCTGCTGATAAGGCAAGCTGACATGCGGTAATCTTTTCAGCATCAGTCAACAAACAGGTTTCTATAATAACCTTTAACAGCTTGTCACCTATTGCTTTTTTAACAGCGGCAATATCTCGTCTGACAATTGCATTCTTTTTGTCCTTGAGAGCAGTGATGTTGATAACCATATCAATTTCACTTGCTCCTTTGCTTACAGCCCATTTTGCCTCTTTTGCTTTGATAGCACTAGGCATGGCCCCTAATGGAAAGCCAACAACAGCACATACCTTTACCTTTGTATCTTTCAACAAATTATAGCAAAGCGGTACATTGACGCTGTTTACACAAACAGACGCACAACCGTATTCTACTGCTTCTTGGCACAACTCTTTTATATCTTTTGAAGTGGCATCCGGTTTCAAAAGAGTATAATCTATGTATTTTGCTATACCCAAAAATTGCCTCCCGAGTAAAAAATTACTACAGCATATTATACCACGATAACAAGGGGTTATCAACTTTACCACGAAGTAAGCGGGGTTATTGCAGGGTGCGGACAAGATAGGCGTTTATACCATTGAGTATCAAGTCTGTTGTAAAAAACATCGCTGTAACGAAGTATGTATTCCCTTCTTTTATCCCCACTTTTTGAGGTAATGATTCTGTTGTAATTAATAGCATTCTCAATGCTCTTTTCACGATTGTTTTTCAATACGACCTTCTCGTACAACAGATAATCAATAAGATCGTATTCACCTATTACATCCTCAGTTTTTTGACTGAACTCACACGATGAAGGCAGAAGCTCAGGTGTAATAGGTACGGTTGCAATATCTTTAAGAAATCCCATATTGTCTTGAACACCTTTTACAAACATAACAAGGCGTAAAAGGCTTTTGGGAATAAACATATTTATATTATAAGATGATATGTTATCCCCTCCGTATGTACACCAGCCTACTGCCCCTTCGCTGTAATCTCCCGTACCTAATTCAAGGGCGTTTTCTTTATTTGCCAATGTAAGCAACAAGGTTGTTCTGATACGGGCCTGTATGTTTTCAAATGCAGTTGTTCTGTCGTTTTCATCAATCCCTATGCCCTTCATCGCAAGCGTACATAATTCTTTAATGTCTATAACCATGTGCGACGAGCCAAAGTGCTTTATAAGACGCTCTGCATTTGACGAGGTTGTTTTTCCGGTTCCGAAACCGGGCAGCATTACCAAAATAAGATTGGCAGAGGGTTTTCCAAGAAGCTGAAGTGCCCTATTGGCAACAAGCGCCACAAACGAAGAATCCAATCCGCCCGAAAGCCCTAAAACAAATTTTTCACATCCTACCGAACGTACATATTCACAAAGCGTTTCGGCGGCCTTTTCTATAAACGCATTTACATAGGGATATAACTCGCTAACAGAATAATCTTTGTCGGGATCAAGCGACAAACAATATAAGGCAAGAGGATGTGCTAACAGATAATCAGTCGTCGTTATCATCCTCATCTCTGTCGTTGTAGTCATCGTATTCGCTGTTTCTCTCAAGGCTTTCGCTTACCTGTTTTAAACGTACGCTTCTTGCCTCAGTTTCGTTTTTACAGTCAATACAAAGCAATGCCCAAGGAATAGCTCTAAGTCTTTCCTGCGTAATTTTTTTACCGCATTTCATACATTTTCCGTATGTACCCTGCGATATTCTGCCCAAGGCGTTTTCAAGAGCTTTTAATCTGTTCACCTCGTGTGAACGCAGGCTGTTTTCCTTAATAGCCTCAAGCTCATCGGCAACAATGTCACAGTCATCCTTAGATGAACTATCTCTTCTGTCCTCATCATTGCTTTTTTTCTCTCTTGCCTTAATATTGTTAAGAAGTTCGGATCTTTGTTTAAGAAGAACCTTCTGCATCTCTTTTTCAAATTTTGTTAATTCTTTTTCCATGTTTGTTCAACGTATATTGTACGTATGCCCTCCTTTGATTCTTTTCGATAACAACGAAACAATTACGCATATGTAAATCAATTACATAATATATTATTATTTGAACAACCATTGTCAAGCAAAAAAATTTTTTTTACGCCCTTAATGCATTTAATATTGCCAAAGCCGCAAGTCCGACATCCCCAAAAACAGCAAGCCACATACCCCCTATTCCAAATACGGATAAAATAAGAATCAAAAACTTAACGCCAAGCGAAAATGCAATATTCTCCTTAACTATTTTCATCGCTCTTGAGGATCTTTTAAGCGCTTTTACAATTCCCTTTAACGAAGGATCAACAAGCACTACGGATGAGCTTTCTATGGCCGCATCGGAGGATATTCCCCCCATTGACACCCCAACATCAGCCTTCAGAAGCACTGCAGCATCGTTTATTCCGTCGCCCACAAATGCCACCTTGCCTCTCTGTTTCTTGAGGTTTTCAACCTCGTTCACCTTATCCAAAGGAAGCAATTGCGATTTGTAGCTTTCTATATTCAGTTGATCGGCTATATTCTTTGCCGAGGGTTCCTTGTCCCCCGTGAGCATAACCGTTTTGATGTTCATCTGTTTTAAAGCTGATATTACTTCCTTTGCCTCCGGCTTTATTTCATCACCAATAATTATCTTTCCGATCAATTTGCCGTTTTTTACAACATTTACAATAGTATTTACAACATCCTTTTCGTTTATGTAGATCCCATAGTCCTTAAGGAGTTTATCATTTCCCAACAATATTTTGTCGTCATCCTGTGTTGCCACTATCCCTTTTCCCGGAATCTCAACTATGTCTTTATACGTGCCTGTTTCTTCAATACCCCTTTCGGTACACGCTCTTTGAATGCTCAGCGCTATCGGATGGCGTGAATGCGACTCTCCCTTAAGGGCGATATGCAAAAGTTCACTTTCCTTTTCAGGCGGCACAAAGCTTATAACATTCAGCGTTTCTTTTGTAAGAGTTCCGGTTTTGTCAAAACACACTGTTTTTACCTTTTCCATATCCTCTATATGCACGGCACCTTTAATAAGAACTCCGTGTTTGGATGCGCTGCCAAGTGCCATAAAATATGTAAGCGGAACAGAAATAACAAGTGCGCAGGGGCATGAGATTACAAGGAAATTAAGAGCACGCAGCCACCACACTCCCCATTCTCCGCTGATTGAACCCATTAATACAAATACAAGTACAGCCAATCCCACAACAACGGGAGTATAGATACGTGCAAAGCGCGTAATGTATTTTTCTCTTTTTGATGAGGATTTAGATGCATCGTTAACAAGCGCCATTATGCGCATAGCCGTACTTTCCGAGGACGGGGCTGTCACCTCAACTTTAATCACTCCCGACATGTTCATAGAACCCGAAAGCACCTTATCCCCCTCAATAACCTTCAAAGGCTTGCTTTCGCCCGTTAGTGAAGAAACATCTAAGAAGGTTGAGCCCTCCCTAACTATACCGTCACTTCCTATTCTCTCTCCGGCCATAACAAGGCATAAATCGCCTTTTTTGAGTTCCGAGGATAAAACAGTCTTTATTTTACCGTCACTTGTAATAAGGTTTGCATTCTCCGGCTGCAATGCAAGAAGGTCGTTCAGATTCTTTTTACTCTTCTCCTCCCCAAGTGTACAGAAGTATTCACCCAGTTTATAAAAAAGAATAACAGCCATTGCTTCGGCGTATTCGCCAACGGCAAACGCACCGAGTGAGGCAACGCTCATAAGGAACAGCTCGTCAAATGCCCTTTCTTTTACAAGCGCTTTGATGGCACCCCAGAGAATATCATACGATACGAATAAATACCCCAGTGCCCAGATAAACATGCATATTCGTTTTGCCGTATATGGATTTGTAAGTGATGCAAAGAATTCCTCCATATTCAACAGATGTGAACAAACTACCAAACACAAAAACACCCCAAGGGATATAAGCCACCCTTTTAACGTGTACTCATGCTCATCTTCGTGACTATGTTCATGACTGTGTTCATGGCAATGCTCGTGATTATGTTCATGGTCGTGGCTGTCTTTATGACAGCACGGACAGCTTTTATTTCTCATAATTACCCTCCATAATATGTACTAATGCGTAATCAATTATCCCCTTAACATGCTCATCGTCCAAGGAATAAAAAACATTCTTCCCCTCCTGTTTCCCTTTAACTAACTTTGACGCTTTTAGCGTTTTAAGCTGATGAGACACTGCAGACTGACTCATATTCAATGTTTCGGCAAGGGTGTTTACACTTACATCCCCTTTACCTAATTCATTTAAAATCCTTAGCCTGCTGCTGTCGCTGAAATTCTTAAAAAAATCAGCAAGGTCAACAATTAATTCGTCGTTTATTTCATTATTGTTCATATGTTCATATTATCATATATTCATATGTTGGTGTCAATGCTTTCTCTCAGGTTCATCAAAAATTCTAATGAAAAAAAAGAACATAGAGCACGCTTTGAGCACGATACCCTATGTTCCTTAAAATAATATAGTTTGATTAGCTGTATTTTTTATTTATTTTTCTGATACAATCGCTAAGAATATCGATTCCCTTATTAAGGTTGGAATCGTCTATTGAAAGAGCTGTAAGGCAGCGCATTACAGCGCCGTTTCTGCCGCCCTTTTCCATAATCAACCCGTTTTCAAAGCACAGCCTTTGAAGCTCTGCGGCTATTGTTCCGCTGCCCTTCTTTGCTCCGCACATATCCTCTTCACTTTTCGGATCGACTATTTCTATGCCAAGCATCATGCCGCGCCCTCTTACATCACCTATAACGGCGCACTCCTTTTTAAGATCCTCAAAATGCATTTTGAATATGTTTCCCTTGCGCTTTACTTCACTAAGGAATGAAGGCTGTTTAACCCTATTCAACAGCACATTGCCCCCTACCATCGCAAGAGTTGTACCGCGGAATGTTCCGGCATGTGTACCTGCATCCCACTTGTCCAGATTTTTGTTATACGCCATAATGGCCATTGGCAAAGAACCTCCGACAGCTTTTGAAATAGCTATTACATCGGGGATAATTCCGGAGTCCTCAAATGCAAAGAAATCACCGCTTCTTCCGATTCCTGCCTGTACCTCGTCAAGAATAAGAGGAATACCAAGTTCTTTTGTTACACGGCGTACGGTTTGTAAGAACTCAGGAGGAGATGGTATAACTCCTCCCTCTCCCTGAATTGCTTCAAGAACTACACAGGACGGAGCTGTAATACCGCTTTCGGGGTCTTTTAACATTCTTTCAAAATACGAGCACGCTATTTTTACCCCCTCGCTGCCCTTAACTCCAAATGCAGGTCGGTATTCATACGGATAGGGGAAAAACTGAACGTCGCTTGAAAGTCCATTTATGTTTGATTTCGCATGAAGGTTTCCCATAAGAGTAAGCGGTCCCTGCCCCATACCGTGATATCCGCCCGAAAACGATATGACGGTTCTTCTTCCGGTTGCAATTCTGCAAAGCTTTATAGCCGCATCTATTGCATCTGTTCCGGCAGGTGCACAAAACTGAACCTTTGCGTCTTTTCTGAATTCCTCAGGGAAGCATGAAAAAAGCGTGTGAACGAATTCATCCTTTGCAGGGGTAATAAGATCAAGGGTATGGAGCGGCGAATCGCTTTGTATATAATCGATCAAAGCCTTGTTCACCTCACTGTCGTTATGCCCAAGGGCAAGCGTACCTGCTCCGCAAAGAAAATCTATATATTCTTTGCCCTCAACATCCTCTATGATAACTCCCTTTGCTCTTTTGATAGCAATCGGGAACTTGCGCGAATAAGAGCGTGCCGAACTCTCATATTCGTCACATCTCTTCAAGAAGAAAGCATTGTTGTTCACTTCACCTTCCCCATCCTTTAAAAAAATATTTTTTACGATATTTCTTCATGCCAAAATTCGACAATTATTTTTACGCATTTCATAAGGTATAAGAAAAGAACCATTTATGCAATACAATAGCGCTAAAAATAGCATCTCAAAATCACATCCTTTTTTTTGTAAAAACGCATCAAAACAGGGCTGACTTTGTGATATAATAAATAAAGACTTTTTTTTATAAAAGAGGGTCCTGCACTATCAGTTCCGAGGACCCTTAAAAAGGAGAACAAAAAGTGCAAAATCCAAACAATTGCGCAATAGAACTGAGAAATATCAGAAAAACATTCGGATCGGTTGTTGCTAACGACGGAATAAACCTGAAAATCAACAAAGGCGAGATTCTTTGTTTACTTGGCGAAAACGGAAGTGGTAAAACAACTCTTATGAACATGCTTTCCGGTATCTATCAGCCCGACAGCGGTGAGATTTTAAAGGATGGAAAGCAAATTTCCATAAGATCACCAAAAGATTCCTATGCATACAGCATCGGAATGATCCATCAACACTACCATCTGGTAGACGTATTTACCGCAGCCCAGAACATCATATTGGGACTTGATGAAAAACTCAATCTGTCTTTGGTAAACGACAGAGTAAAAGAAATATGCGACAAATACGGATTTGATATCGATCCTAAAAAGAAAGTTTACGATATGTCTGTTTCACAAAAACAAACCATCGAAATCGTAAAAACCCTGTATCGCGGAGCGGAAATTCTTATTCTTGACGAGCCTACTGCTGTTTTAACACCACAGGAAACAGATAAGCTGTTTAAGGTTCTTAGGAACATGAAAGCCGACGGAAAAGCAATTGTTCTGATTACGCACAAGCTTGCTGAGGTTCTTGATGTGTCGGACAAGGTTGCAATCCTTAGAAAAGGAAAGTACATAGGCACGGTAAATACAAAAGAGTCAACGGCGCAGTCACTTACCGACATGATGGTAGGACATGCCGTAACATTAAATATTAATCGCCCTCTTTATGAAAACCCCAAAGACAGACTTGTAATAAACGGACTTACGGTGTTTGACGGCGAAGGAGTTAAACGTCTTGATGATGTTACCTTCAGCATGAAAGGCGGTGAAATACTCGGTGTTGCCGGTGTTGCCGGTTCGGGTCAAAGGGAGCTTTTAGAGGCAATAACAGGTCTTTATCCGATTAAAAACGGAAGTATTTTGTTCAAAGGCGATAACGGCGACAAAGAACTTGTTGGAAAAACTCCCCGTCAGATACGCGAAATCGGCGTAGGAATGGGATTTGTTCCGGAGGACAGATTGGGAATGGGACTTGTAGGCTCCATGGGTATGACAAAGAATATGATGTTAAGATCCTGGAAACAGGGTAAAAGCGTATTCGTAAACAAAAAGTCCCCTGAAACTCTTGCAAAACACGTTTGGGATGAGCTTGAAGTTGTAACTCCAAGCACAGCATTCCCCGTACGAAGGATGTCGGGTGGTAACATACAAAAGGTGCTTGTGGGACGCGAAATAGCTTCAGCTCCTCCTGTACTTCTTACGGCATATGCAGTCCGAGGACTTGATATAAACACATCATATGCAATTTATAACCTGTTAACGGAACAAAAGATGAAGGGCGCTGCTGTTATGTATGTCGGAGAAGAGCTTGATGTGCTTCTTGAACTCTGCGATAGAATTCTTGTTCTATGCGGTGGAAAGGTTAGCGGAATCGTTGATGCACGCCATACAACAAAAGAGGAAATAGGCTTTATGATGACTACCGTTGGAGGTAAAAAATGAGTGAGAGAATCAGCACACCTTTTATAAAATTGTCAAAACGAGAAGGGATGAAACCTGCAGTAATATGGTCAATCCGCATAGGGTCCATATTGTTTGCTTTTATCCTTGGAATGATTCCGCTTATGATGGCAGGAGCTAATCCTTTTGCATCTTACGGAATAATAATAAGCGGATCGCTTTCTAAAAAATTCGTTATTCAGCAAACAATCAAACGTGCAATTCCCCTTTTGGGATGTGCATTAGCAATTGCACCTTGTTTTAAAATGAAGTTCTGGAATATTGGAGCGGAAGGCCAGATAACCATGGGAGCTATTTTCGCTTCTGCCATAGCCATATGGAGCGGTCCTAACGTTCCGCGTTTTGTTCTTTTGATCCTTATGCTTATAGCAGGGATTATCGGCGGAGCAATATGGGGCTTCATACCCGGTTTCTTCAAAGCCAAATATAACACAAACGAAACATTGTTCACCCTTATGATGAACTATATTGCAATAGGTATAGTAAAGTATTTACAGGGAGGTCCATGGGAAGGACGACAGGGAACTCAGATTATCCCGATGTTCAACAAAAACGCAAGGCTTCCAAACGTATGGGGAGTTTACTGCGGTTGGATAATTGTTCTTGTTATGGTTGTTCTTGTTCATATATACATGAATTTTACAAAACAGGGATATGAGGTTTCGGTTATAGGTGATTCGCTCAACACTGCCCGATATGCCGGAATGAACGTCGGTTGGGTTATGATGAGGACAATGATTTTATCCGGAGCCATTGCAGGCGTTGTCGGATGGATGCTTGTTTCAGGAGCAAACGGCACGTTGAACAGCGACGTTGCTGGAGGAGTCGGATTTACCTCTATTACCGTTGCATGGCTGTCGCAATTAAATGCATTTGCAATGATTTTGATTGCCATGATACTTGCGATAATAGGCAAGGGATCGGCAACACTGCAAACCCGTCTTAATGTTCCCTCTTCCGTTGCAGATATAATTTCCGGAATTCTGTTGTTCTGTATGCTTGGGTGTGAGTTCTTTATCAACTACAGAATGTCATTCAACTTTAAGGCGATTACGGCAAAATTTCATAAGGAGGCAAAATAATGAATTTCTCTTGTGGCAAATTAAATAATATGTCTAAACGTCAGAAGCATGGATTGATATATATATTAGCAGCTATAGTGCTTGTTATACTTTATATTTGCTTCCCTAAGGGCGGTAATTCGCTTGTATTATTGTTTGGAGCAGCAGGCGCATATGGCACAGCTTTAATGTTCGGTACTCTTGGTGAGATATTAACGGAAAAATCCGGTAATATGAACCTTGGTGTTGAAGGTATTATGTATATGGGAGGTATATTCGGTCTTATAGCTCCTAACGTATATGAAATGGCAGTCGGAAGCGGTAACGCCTCTGCTTTTGTTGCTATTATACTGGCTATTCTTGCTTCATTCCTTTCGGGTGCAATAGCAGGAGCTCTGTTTTCGTTTATAACCGTAACGCTTAGAGCAAATCAAAACGTAACAGGTTTGGCAATGGCAACATTCGGAACCGGAGTTGCAAAATTTGCAGGTGAATTAAGACGTCATCAAGTTGGTGGATACGTCACTCTTTCTAACGATTTAAAAGCGGCATTTGACAACAAGTTTATGCCTGACTTTTTGAAAAACATTCCGATAATCGGAAAGATTATTTTTGATCAGTCCATATTCTTTTACATGGCTATAATCCTTGCCGTGCTTATTCATCTGTTCTTAAAAAAGACTAAAAAAGGTCTATACCTCAGAGCAGTGGGAGAATCACCCGTAACGGCTGATGCGGCAGGTATTAACATTACTCGCTACAAGTATCTCACAACCATTATCGGTGGCGGAATTTCTGCAATAGGCGGTATGGTATATACAATGACAACAGCCGGATGTGTATGGATTGAGGCATCCCTTGCAGGAACAGGTTGGCTTGCTGTTGCTCTTGTTATATTCTGCTCATGGCAGCCCTTGCATTCCACATGGAGTTCAATACTCTTTGGTGCACTTATGATAATGTACTTAAGAATAATAGTTCCGTTCTTCCCTCAGGAGCTATACAAAATACTTCCGTATGTGGTAACGGTTATTGTTCTTATTATTACAAGTACACGTAATATTAAAGATAAACAGCCGCCTGCCTCACTTGGGGTTAACTACTTCCGAGAAGAAAGGTAATTGTTTTATACAAAAAAGGAGGTCATGCTTATGACCTCTTTTTTTAGTTATGCAGTTTAACAGCGAATTTCAATGTTAATACTACAGGGGACATATTGACCTGTAGCAAATTTGGAGAAATCAATTTTGTTTCAAAAATAAAATTATCCGTTTCATGTTTTATGTCTAATTTTATAAAAACCGTAGTATCCTGAACATATAAAGCAGAAAATTTAATCTCTATATCGTGTAATAAAATTGCACTTATTCCAATGCAAGAATTGAACAGCCTGTTACCGTATCCCAGCTCAATATAAGGAATTAATTGATACTTGTTTTGAAATAGAAAATCTTTAAATAAACCTACTAAAACACTCACATTATTCCAAGTCCAATGTGTATATCGCCCATTATAAAAAATTGATGTCTGTAAATATACTTGATAATTGTCTTGAAATATATATAACAGTTGAAAAGATGATTTTAAATCATGCTTATCAACTGTTTGTTTATAATTCATCAATTTGTAATTTTCAACATTCACGCTATTACCTGAATAAAAATAGTCCGTTTCAAAAGATAACTCCAACGATTCGTTTTGATATTTTAATAACGCAAAAGTATCTAACCAGAGCGGAGGCCCATATTCTTCCATGCTTACTGTATCACACAACACTCCAACACTTATCTCAAAAAAGGACAAGCTGATCAATATCTCCCCATTCCATATTGTGCTGTCATCAGTAAGATCTGATGGGTAAATCGGCGAAAAAATATCCGAATAATATCCCATTCCGTATCTCAAGGTTTTTTTACCGATATTAAATGAATAATAATCGGAATTAATTCCAAATATTATTTCTTTGAACCCTATCAATACCTTTTTATTCTTATACATTAAACGAGGATATAAAGAAAAAGAAACAGTATTGCCATGCCATTTTTCACCTGCAAATAAATTAATTGCAACAGAGTCAGAACTAAAAGATTTGGCAACTGCAATCTCTGCTTCTGACACAATCTCACCATCAAATGCTTGAACAGAAAAACAAGCTGAAATAAATATAATCAGAATAGCAATTATCCGTTTCATTTATTATTTTAAATACTCTGCAAGTTCTTGAATTTTTGATGCGGTAAACAACACTTTAGGTACTTTAATCTCTTCTATTTTATTTATTTCACAAGTTGTTTTCACATTTTTGTTAAATACATAAGATTGTATTTCAATATATCCGAAACACATTTTATTACTCACAGATTTTACCGTATATATTGCACTTTTAATCGGCTTTTTTTCTTTATCACAAAAAATCATTATATATTTTTGTAAATCATCTGAGTCACTATTGTATTTTGAAAAATAAACATATGAGTACAAGTAATTTTTTTCTACTCTCTGAAGTTCAATAAATTCGCCGATATGGGCAATATCTATTAATTCTTCTTTCATAACTATATCGTTTAAACGATAGCCATTTTCAAAATCTATCCTTAATACATCCTGTATATCTAAATTATTTATATTCCACGATGCACCAATTCGTATTGGAGATTTTAGTTTTTTATTGTACAGCCAATTCCCTTTTTGCGTTGACAACACAAACATCGATTCGTTTGGATCCTCTATCTTAAGCATTTGATTATTTCCACTATACAGTCCTACAGAAACAATATTATCTAATTGTTTATCAGCGGTCTGAATACTCAGATTTTGATTGACTCTGTATTGTTTGTTTTCATTAACCAGTGCAACATTGATTAATTTAAAGCAATTATACTCATCCTCTAATTTTGCATATAACTTGCTTACTACAAGGATTATTACCAGTATTAATAACAAACTTTTCTTTTTCATATGATTCATTTTAACTGTGCATAAGTTTATCCGGCGAATATTTAATTGTTTTACATATAGGTGCAATCGATGACAACATACAAACAATAATAATAAAACACGCTGATAACAGAATACTTGTTTTATTAAAAATCAAAACAAGTTTATATCCGATTTCTTCTCCGGGGGGAATAAATTGCCAATCACATATACTTGATAAATAACGAATTAATTGAGCTTCCCCATATCCTATTAATAACGAAATACTTATAATCATAATCACTTCATAAAATATAATGCTAATAAGAGTTTCTTTTGATGCACCTATTGCTTTTAATGTTCCAAATTCATTCAGTCGCTCTGTAAATTCAGTATTCAAACTAAAACTAAGGGCTACAAATATAAAGAAATACATTATTATACAAAAAAAAGTTTGAATAGTATTAAACATTCCGCTCACCTGTGCATATGACGGATTTAATTGTTTCCAGTCTTTTACTTCAAATTGTCCATCCAACATTTCCGAGATGTTTGCAATAACAGACTTTAAGTCTTTATTATTTAATAATTTCACTTCTATATATGATGCACATTCATTTAAACTTAACATATTCAAAGCGGTATCAAGTTTCATTATAACGTGTCTTGAATCTACTTCTGTTGTACCTGAATCATATATTCCTGAAACATTAAATGACGAAAAAGATAATCCACTCCCGGCAAGCGATGCCATTATATTTACGGATACATCGTCGTTCTGTTGAACGATTTTTTCATATATATTTAGATTCTTTGCCAATTTGCTACCAAGAAGAATATCATCATCATGTGTTATAGGCATTCCGTCACTACTGCCAAAACGTGATAAAGGATTGTTAGTAGCTGTAGCTATAAACGGAGTAGAAGTATCGCTATCGCCTATTAATCCTGAAAACAATAAAATTTCGGTTACTTCATCAATTCTGTCATCTTTTTCCAGTATTTTTCTAATCCGTTTAATATCATCTGCGCCAAGCAAACTGTCATATTTATTATCAAAATACCCCGTATTTGCTATTTGAAACGAGCCTGTCTTTTCTACATACCCCATTTCCATCCCATTTATCATATATGTAGTATAGCCATTAAACACAACTGTAGATGCAAATGCCAAACTAATGAGTATTATAATAAAAATTGTTCTTTGTTTATTTGTCCAAAGACTATTCCAAGAAATGAGTAATTTCATATATCACACCTAACAAGTCGTCCTTCTTTCATTTCATACACCTCATCTACATAGTCTTTTATAATAGGATCATGAGATACAAAAACGCCAACACCGTTCTTCTTTTTTATATATTCTTTAAGATATCCATATATAAAAGCCGACATTTCCATATCTAGACTTGCAGTTATTTCATCTGCAAATAAAAAACGCGGCGAAGTACACAATGCACGAATTATAGCAACACGTTGTTTTTCTCCGCCTGATAGTTCTTTTGGTCTTTTTTGCTTTATCGATTCAATATTAAAAACCTCAAAAAAGTAATCAAGTGTTTTTTTAATATCGTGTTTGTCCCTTTTTAATAATTGTAACGGTATAGATGCATTAGCATATGCATTCAAACTTTTTATCAACTCAAAAAATTGAAATACAAGACCACAATTATTAAGTCTAAATATGCTCTTCTCACTGTTATTAACATCACTTATAGGAAAACCGTCCATAATAACTTTTCCATTGTCTATATCGTGTATGCCTGTTATAGAGTTTAAGAAAGTACTTTTACCTGCTCCGGAATTACCAAAAATCCAAATCAATGTTCCTGATTTAAAACAAACATTAATATCTTTATTCACCTCTATTTTGTTCCCGAGAATATAAAAACTTTTATTTAAATTGGATATATCAATCATGCTATTGCTCAAAAAAAGGCTTTTTAAGGCCTATGCGATTCTTCAGATACAAAGAAAATGTCTCATTATCTATCAACTCATGTGCCTTCTTCAAATATTCTTCTGTTTTTTTATTATTATTCGTACAAAGATATAATTGACTGAGATATAAACTCACTAAATATTTCTGATTGTTGCTTTCAGCAATTTTCTCTGCTTTTTTTAGTATATTTATTGCCGAATTCACCCCACCTCCGGAAATTGCCGGAGCAAAATACAACCATAGCGAATATCCTATATATGCGTTTATATTGTGTTTGTCTTTTTTTATTGCAATTGAATAACATTCTTTTGCTCTCTGACTTTCCTCAATTACGGCTCTGCCTGACAAGAAAGAAAGATATCGAGATTTAATATCCGCAATTGAAGACAACAAAACAGATGAAAAATTTCTATACGGAATATTGTCGATAAAAGTATCACACTTTCTGTTTTGAGCAAACAGTAATTTTATACCATCTTCTCTTTCCAGTAGATTGATTTTTTCCAACAGGATCATATTTTCCAAGGCTAATTGTTCTTCTTCACTAAGAGCATGAATTTGTTTAATATTCTCCTTATAAAAATAATCTATATCAATGGATTTTATACTCGTGTTATATGATTTAACTTTAAAATCTGTAAAATCATCAAAAACATCGGCATATACCATTAACCCTTTAATTGCAATTATCAAAATTACTATGATTTTTCTCATCCTGCTGTCTCCCCGGAACCTTTCCTTGCAATAATAAACGGCATGACCCCACAAACAAGTTCAAACACTGTAAATACTAAAATATTATATGACAACAACAACAGAACAACGGCATATAATACTATTAATGAATTATCAATGTAGTTAAGTAAAAATGCTTTTATTCCTGTCATTTTCTCCTGTAAATATACCATAAGACATGATAGCCCTATCGTTCCTCCAATCACTAATACATTATATTCATAAAACAAATGATTTAACGGAATAAAAAAAACATTAACAATCACCATGTTATTTATAAATGTCAAAATTCTATTTCTTATTTTCACTTCCAAAATACATTCTGTATTGGATTTATTAAACACAAAAACAAAAAGAGACAAGCAAACTCTATATGTGATAAAAAGAAAATATACAAGTACAATATCCATAAATGTCATCATTTTTATATAAGGGGAAAAAGCTTCAATATAAAAAAAACATGACAGAAATACAATAATTAATGATGCAACACCAATATACGTTATAACGGATGTTGAACTTAATACAAACTTTCGCTTCATGAACAACATAGCTATTAAAAATATAATTTCAATTAAAATAAAACCAAAAGAATAAAGCATACGTTATTTAATACCTCCATTCTTTTTATTTTGAACATATCCTATCCAATATATAACAAGATTATTGATGATGTGAGATGTTATTGGAACAACTATATTTCCTGTTATCACATATGCACAACCTAAAATTATTCCCCATAAAAATTTACTAAAAACGTTATGTTTAGGATATATTATGTGATTCAATGAAAATGCAATTGAACTAAGCAATACGTAAATTGCCCTATTATACGTTATAAGTTTCAATACACTACATAATAACCCTCTAAAAAGCACTTCCTCCATTAAAGGAATAAGCACTATTACAAGTACAATAATTGAGAACTTTTTTTGGGAAACGACAGATATTTTAAGCTTTCTGTACAATACGTAATATAGACCAAAATCTATTGATAAACATAGAACGGAAGATGTAACAATCCAAACAAGGGTTATAAAATTAAAAGAGGGATAAAAAATAAAAGAAAAATTTGTAGGATATAAAAAATACGTAAAGACTAATATATTAACAAAATTCGTACAAAAAGTCCTTGAAAAATTTTCCTTATCATTTCCATTTGTACATAAGAGATAGCCCAATGAAGGGAAACATATCAGCATAATATAATTAACCTCAAGGAAGCGGATGAGGGAAAACGTCACCTTTTATTCCTCCTATTGTACTAAAACAAGGATGATTGATATATGGAACTGCCGGAAGGTTCATACTTAACAACTCCGGTGCGATAAATCTTACTGTTTTATATCCGTATTCATATAATTCAGGTGGAGTAATATCTAAAAACATAGTGTAATTAAGACATTTTTGAGCCACGCGGAACATCTCTTTCAATTCATCCTTTTTTGCTATTTTACTAATTTTGCTTATTTTATTAAACTCTATTTTTTCATCTGAGATAAGTGAATTCATATAATTCAACTTTTTATCAATATCATTCCTATTTGCCCAAAAGTAAAAAGTATCATCAAGATTTAAACTGTTTTTACATTTATTATAGTCTACGTTATCTATTTCTTTATCCATAAAAACATAAAAACATTCCAAATTTATATATATTGAAGCAGCTTCCATTATAGAACGCCACATCGCATACTCATTGTTAATACCGCCTTGCACCCCAACTGCATATAATGGAAATCCAAGACTCTTATTACTTATGATTGTAATAAAATTATTAAATTCAGTCCCTTCCATCGGATTATACAAAATTTTAATATCTGTATCCGTCATAAAGTTAAATATAGAATCGTAAAGATTCATAAATTCAACCGATACATAATCTTTCCATTCAATTTGCTTTAAAGGTTTATCCAAATACCACGCCTTCATGAAACAATCTATCTGAAAAGCTTCAATCATAGCATTAAGTAGAGCATTTTCATAATTCACATGTGTTGCTGTACCTGTACTCATAGCAGGAATACCAATTTTCTTACCGGTTCTGTCTGAACAAATTAAC
>JAQYLW010000032.1 GCA_028719825.1 Spirochaetales bacterium
GAAACTATCACTAAGGGTGAAAAGAGCGCTAATGGTGAAACTGTGGGAGCCTCTGAAACAGACAAAACACCATCAGAGGAAATACAGCCTCTCCCCCCTGATGAGGCTATTCAAACACAGAACAGAGTTATATCCGTTTTCTTCTTGCCCCTAAAGGACAGCACGGTAAAAACCTCTCTCATCTCATCCAGAATCCGCAGCATTTTTGCCCTTGATCAACCCGATATTCTTATTATTACGGGCATAGATAAAAATGAGGGTGAAAAACTTGCATCGCTGTTTGCGGATTATACACCGTATTTTGAGAAGGATGCCGTTATCCTTTGTGATAAAGAACTTGATACCACCCTACCCATCGTAGGAATGAATACGCTTATAACAACATATGTATCAGATGACGAAATATCCCTCTCCTACCTTAAAAACCCAACATCGCCACATATTCCATCCCCAGATATTGAAACGATAAAGGAATATACAAACACAGAGATTCCCTCTATATTAGCACTAAGCCCTGCAGAGAGAGCAAGCTCTGATTTTTCTGCATGGAGCGATATTCCAAGAAAGACAGCAGATGAATATTGGAGTATTATAAGCACGCTTAGAAACTACGATTTCTATGATGCTGTTGAAAACTCAAGATACAACTCATCATCATCCGGTCCCTTGTATTCCGACTGGACATATAAAAATGGAAACGATGAATTAAGGCTGGATTTCTTAATGCTTAGAGGAGTTGGAGTTGTTGATGTGGTCACAATGGATATAGCGGATATTTCAACAGATAAGGACATATCAAGAAGAGGAATCTTTGCACATATCGTTATTGAAGACAAAAAGGATAATTAGTTTTTAAAACATTCGGCATAGTCAAAATCAACGCATAGTTTGGGGTTATCCTTATAGTCGCAGTTGTATATTTTTAACTTATCCTTATTGTCGTTTATCAAACTTCGCACGCTTTGGTAATTTGAATTATCCAAAAACAGATTCTTCAAATTGCTTTTAAAAAAAACGGGATGACAGGGAGTGGAATTAACAAACGGACGCACAATATCGCTATCTGATAAAAATGAATACAGCTTTTTATAATCATTTGGAGTAACAAATGGGGCATCACTAACGGATAAAGCAAAATCGGCATCCTTTTCTATGTTTTGTATTCCGCAAAGCACAGATGTGTATTGCCCTTTTTCATAATAGATATTCTTCACGCACTTAAGGCTGTGCTTAGCGTTGAGGCGGGATATAAATTCTTTTGCGGCAGATGTTACCCTTTCACTTTCGTGTCCCGTAACTAAAACAACATCGGCAAATTCTAAAGCTGCAGAAAGCGAATATAAAAAAAGCGGTTTGTCATTATACAATTTCAGGAGTTTTTGTTCCCCTGAAAGTCGTCTTGACAAGCCCGCCGCCAATAAAACTATATTTAAACTACGCTGTGTAGTTTGATCTTCCATGCTGTTCCTTACCAAGCGTTCGTTTAAGCTGCTTGCGTTTTAAAGCCTTCTTTTTTCTGTTAAGAATTGTAGAGGGCTTTTCATAGAACTCACGATCGCGGAACTCACGAATGATTCCTTCGCGCTCAACCATGCGTTTAAATTTTTTTATTGCACGCTCAAGGTTATCATTCTCTTCAACCTTTACATAAGCCATTTTTTCTCACCCCCTTTTTTTTTAATCTGCCGTTATATTTTAATAAAACTTTTCCATAATTACAACACACTTATAATGTTGCACGTGTAAGAAAAAAAATTATTATTCGTCCACTTTAAAATTTTTTACTTGAACATTTATTCCTGAATATACCGGCATTGGCAGAAGGGGACGTGGTGAATTATTACAGTGAAAATATAGTGGAACACAGTTCTTTTTATCATATTTTACCTCCGATTCAAGGTGATGGTGCGTTTTATCTTGTTCATATTCATTTTTTTCTCTTTGATATATTGTAGCTATTAACTCAAATACATCTTCCATAGTGTTCATTTCTTCAACAAATATTTTATCGTAACTATTTTCATAGTTTTTCCATTTTTTAAGTTCAGTTATTTTCTCGTCGCAGTTTTCTTCATCCACTGCTCCCCCTCGTATCCAACTAAATTTCTTTGTAACAAGTTCCCCATCTTTTATTACTATATGAGCAACATATGTATTAGGTGCTGCATATTCTAATGAGCAATCAAATGAATAACTGGTATATCCTTTTTGGATAAATTTGTTTTTATATTCTTCGAGTTCTGCCTCACTTATATATTTTGGGGATAAATCACACGAACAAAAAAGAAGTATTAAGAATAAAATAACAAAATAATAATTATTTTTCTTCATATTAAAAACCATAACTTATACAATTATATCCGTCAAGGAAAATATTAATTACATGCCATAATTACAACACACTTATAATACCGTTTGGATTGTTTAACTCTTCTGTTATTCTCTCTTTTGATGAAAGAGTGATTTTTTTGCATTCTCCGCTTATAAGCGAATCACGCGCATTTAACACATCTTTCTTGGTTGCATTTATTATACGGTCAATATATGAAAGCCTGTATTCATCCGTAGTTTTTGAAAGGTATCTTATAAGTGAAAGCGCACTGTCCTCCTCTGATTTTTTAACGCTTGCCAAGTCGGAAAGTGCAATTAATTTATATTTATCAAGATCGTCGTCAATTTCATCCTTTAAAGATAACAGCATGCTATCATAGGTTTTTGAGATATTGGGATCACAGAAAGAATGCATCACAAACTGCCCCTCACTAAGATATGAAGAGCCACAGCCGTATGCTCCTCCATCAAGGCGTAATCTCTTCCATAATGAGGCTGAATTGAGAAATTCACAAAACACCGCATAAGCATTGTTTTCGGATTCTACAGAAAACGAAAGGGCGTTATACGAGGTTGCAAAGGGATAGGAATACATTATATCCCTCATCTCTAAATTAGGAAGGCTACTGTAAACTCCCCGATAACAGCCCTGTTCAAAGGAATGTACAAATGATAATATATCAATCTTTTTATCAGAAAGAATATGCACCGTAAGCCGTGATGCGGTTGTAATTCGGTTTATTACGCCAAGAAGCTGTTTGCCCGTTTTTTCAAACTCACCAGAATTGATTATTTCATTTGCAAAGCGGATTATCGGGAACGACAGAAGTTCCTTTTGAATTTGATTTTTATATGAAAATACGGAATATGCCATAGGCATAAACATCGCTTCCGGCGAATACGTAAGGGATGAATACAAGCTTCCGTAAAAATCGGTCATGGTATTTTTTATGCTTTTTGCATTGTCGAACTTACCGCATTGCAACAGGGACGACAACAGGCTTAAATATTGATCAACATCTTCATCGAGCATTTTAGCGCTTATTATCAGATACGATTTTATTTTTAAACTGTTGTTTTGTTCCGTGACGGTTTTTATGGAAAAACTGAGTTTTACACAGTGCTTTAAAAGCTTTTTGGTAAATTCGGATGCAGAGGTATCTCCCACATCAACATGAAAAGAAGCGGTATTCAACAAAGAGAGGATCTTCATTTCTTCAATGCTCAAATCGCTTATATCAAAAATAATATTTATATAGCTGATTCCCCGCGTATCCCTATATTTATAAATATAGCGAGAGGATGAGACCATATCTTCTTCATAGCTCTCTTGTTGGAAATACTGTTTTAAGTCGGAAAAGCTTGAGCGCGGACATATAACGCTCTTATTTTTATCTGCCTTGTTTAAGGATGCGTGTTTAGTGTCATTCTTTATATCGTAGTTATTATAGGTTAAAAGCGCATTGCTTTTGATGTTATCCATGGCTTTTTGTTTGACGTTTTCATCAGGACAAACCATAATAAGAGAATTTTTTGCACATAGAATATTCTCCTTAATGAAATCGGTAAACAGGTTTTTGTTTTTTTTGTATTCCTCTTTAATTTCGTTAATAGTTTCGGATACACAAAGCGGCGATATATAATCGCTGCTGTTACGAACAATTGATGAGATAAGGCGCTTAGTCCATATAAGAGCATGGGGCTTTCTTGAACCGTCCTCCTTTATTAAAAACTCATAGTATTTAATGGACGATGTGATAAATTCCTCATCTATTCCGTTTTGGACGACGGAATAAAGGATCTTTAAAAACTCCTCCTTTGCCCTTATCAAAGCCTCATCTATGCTCTCGCCTTTTTTTAATTTGAAATCATCTATACCTATGCTGAAAACAGCGAACGGGAATGAGGTAATAAGACCGGAAATTGACGAGATATCACCACCAAGCTCAGATTCTTCTAAGGCTCGTGATAAGGGCGATTGCGATGAGCCTAAAACAGCATCCTCTATTATTTTTAAAATCCACATACCTTTTTTATCCATAACAGAAACGCGCGTTAAAATATTCAGCGAGGCTGTGGGGGCGGATTTTTTGTTTTCCATCTGATAAGAGACGATTTTATCCTTAGGGGCTTTCACAAAATCAAGGTCTTGATAATTAATGTCCTTGTAATAGACGGCGCTGTTTGTTGTATCGCTTGCTGAAAATGATGATAAATACCTATCGTACATAATATCCAGCATTTCAAGTATTTCTTTTTTCCCCGACAGAATAAGCGTACAAACAGACGGCGAGTAATTTCGCTTGTAAAATTCTATAAACTCATCATATGTCAGAAGAGCTATTTCCTCCCCTTCTCCGCCGCTATCGAACTCATAAGGAGTTCCTTGAAACAGGGTGTTTCTTATACATCTAAACAGCTCTGTATCCTTATCAAATGAGGATGAGAGCATTTCTGAAAGAACTATTCCGTTGGCCTTTGCCTCACCGTTTTTTAAAATGGTTCGCTTAACTCCCTCTTTTTCAAACGATGCTTTTTTTAAAAGAGGACAAAAAACGGCATCGGCATAAACTTCAAAAATTTGTTTGAAGTCCTCAAAGAGCTTAGAAGAAGCAGGATAAAGCGTTGCGTCAGAAAAGGTCATGGCGTTCATAAAAGTATTTACGGATACTCCGTCAAGCTCCTTAAACGGATCCTCACTTTGATATCTTTTTGAACTTGAAAGAACGGTGTGTTCTACTATATGTGGAATTCCCTTATTATTATCGGGTAGAGTAGGAAAACAAAAAGAGAAGAAATATTCTTCATCGTTATTTTCAAAATACACAATCCTCATGTTTGTTTTTTCATGCTTGTAAATATGAACAAGGCTGCTTGTGTCTTTAATAAAAACAGAGGCTATCTCTACAAAACTGTTATTCATAGATGATTATTATATAAGTTTTAAACAAGCAATAGAATATTGCTGTGTTATAATATTAGAGTATGTCAAAAAAGATAATTATTCACTCACATTTTTACCAACCACCACGTCAAAATCCTAACACATTAGAGATAGACAAAGAGGAAAGCGCTTTCCCCTATCACGATTGGAACGAAAGAATTACATCAGAATGCTATAGGGCAAACGCATATGCTCGATATCTCGACAAGGATGCACGAATACGAAAAATAATAAACAACTACAGGTACATGTCCTTTAACGTGGGGCCTACCCTGCTTGAATATATCGAAAAAAAGTATCCTGATGTTGCATCAAGGATCCTTGAGGCCGACAAGGACAGCATAAAGCGATTAGGGCATGGAAACGCAATCGCACAGGGGTACAACCACACCATACTGCCTTTAGACGACAAGGAATTTGCCCGAAATCAAATAAAGCACGGCCTTGATAAATTCCGCTCATTTTTCAAACGCGATGCAGAAGGCTTTTGGTGCCCGGAGTGCGCCATATCGCCATTTGTAATAGATCTGCTTGCCGAAGAAGGGGTAAAATTTACAATACTCTCACCTCTACAAATAAAATCCCTTATAATAGAGGGCGTTACAATCCAAGCAAAAGATATAAAGTATTCAATGCTTGCAAAGCCCTTTTACATAATAGGAAACAATCACAAGATATGCGCTATGTTTTATAATGCAGCTTTGTCATCCGACATATCGTTCAATCATCTTTTGCAAAGTGCAGACAGGCTGTATGAGAATATTAAACAGATATTTATAGAATCCGATTCTCCCTTAGTTATGGCGGCAACAGATGGTGAGATCTATGGTCATCATGAGCCGTACGGCGAAATGGCCTTTGCGGCTTTAAGCGAAAAGGTTGCAAGCAGAGGTGAATTTGAGTTTACAAATCCGGCAAAGTATATAAGCGAAAACACGCCCTCAGATGAGGCTGTTTTAATTGACGGCGAGGACAACCTTGGTTCATCGTGGAGTTGTTTCCACGGAGTTTCACGCTGGTATAAGGACTGCTCATGTTCTACGGGCGGCAAGGAAGGATGGAATCAAAAATGGAGAACGCCGCTCAGAAAGGCACTTATCAAAGCCAAGAGCAGCGTTATGAGCGAAATCAGCAGCATCCTTAAACAGCATTCATTAGACGTAAACGAAACCATAAGGCTACCGTTTGAATC
The DNA here is from genome assembly GCA_028719825.1 of Spirochaetales bacterium. Classification (GTDB taxonomy): domain Bacteria; phylum Spirochaetota; class Spirochaetia; order Sphaerochaetales; family Sphaerochaetaceae; genus UBA9848. The sequence continues at coordinate 6,468 of JAQYLW010000032.1, forward strand.
ACAACAGTCTATGAGGATAGCTGCCTTTGATCAGAGTGTGAAAAAAGCCCTTGAAGCGTATAAATGGATGTCTTATTCATTCACATCCTGCGGCTGGTTTTTTGCCGATATAAGCGGACTTGAAGCAACGCATAATATCGGATTTATGATAAAAGCGTTGAAGCTTTTAAACCTCAACAAGGATCTTGAAGTGTTTATCAATGACCTTACACAGGCTGAAAGCAACATAAAAGAAATGCAGAACGGCGGTGAGATTGCAAAGAATATAATTAAAACGTATTTTGAAAATATTGATATTAAAGCTACAATTACGAATATAAAAAGATCGGGTCTTACCAATGAAAATGCAGATGACTTATTAACAATTCTTATGATACAGGGCACGAGTCCTACATCGGATTACTATTTTGACGCACAAAATACCGTGTATCAGGAATTAAAAAAAGGGGGCGGCAAAAAAATCAAAAACATAAATCTTCTTGCCGAACGCCTTAATCTTTCAACAATGCTTATTTAAACCTTATAAAGCCATCCGTCGGGAGCGGGAATTTCCTCTTTTTGAATTGCGGTGTACGTTTTATAAAGCTTTTCCAAAACAGGACCTCTGCCAGAAGACGAGTCTTTAAACTCCACATGGCGAGAAGGCGAATCGACGCTGCCTACAGGAGAAATAACTGCTGCCGTTCCGCAAAGTCCGCACTCTGCGAAATTTTCAAGTTCATCACAGCAAACAGGCCTTTCAACCACCTTGATATTAAGATATTCACGCGCTATATAAATAATTGATTTTCGCGTAATTGACGGTAGTATTGAAGGAGATGATGGAACAACAAGAGTTCCGTCTTTATCTACAAATATTATGTTTGCGGTTCCGGTTTCCTCTACATATCTGCGGCTTTTAGCATCTAAGTACATACACTCGTTATATCCTTTTGCCTTTGCCGATGCGGATGGATAAAAACTCATTGCATAGTTGAGTCCGGCCTTAACTCCCCCTGTTCCGTTCGGGGCGGCTCTGTCGTAATCACTTATGAGCAATTTCATAGATGATGCGCTTTTAAAATACGAGCCAAGCGGAGTTGTGAATACCCTGAATTCAAATTCATCCGACGGAATTACGTTTATCACAGGGCTTGTTCCAATCATAAACGGTCGTATGTACAAGGCTGCATTTATTCCATAAGGCGGAACGTAGTCCTTAGTTGCTCTTACGGTTTTTAATACGGCATCTACGAATTTATCAATAGGATAATCCGGCATAACAAGGCGTTTAAGAGTATCGCTAAAACGCTTTGCATTCATATCAGGGCGAAAAACCACTATATTCCCCTTAGATGATGTAAACGCCTTTAATCCCTCAAAACATGTTTGAGCATACTGAAGAACACAGGATGCCTCCGAAAGCACTACATCAGCACTCTGTGTTAAACCACCCTCATCCCAGGCTCCGTTTTTATAATGCGAAACAAATCTATAAGGCGTTTTTGTGTAATTTAATGAAAGTTTACTCCAATCAACCATTGTCATCCCCCTTAAAAAGCGACGGATTATCATCGCTCTTATTTATTTTCTCACCGTCTAAAAGCTTTCTTATTTTAATTTGAGCAACCTCATTCCTTGTAAGTACGGTTCCCTGTGATGAAGGATTTTTTACAAGGAACTCACTGAAATAAGAGTTTTTAGGCTTAACGCGCTGAGATTTAAATGTCATAAGAATCTCGGCATCGTTTAACGTTGACAGCTTTAGTATCTTGAACTTCCCCGTGCTCGGTAAAAGCGTATATAATTTTCCAAGTGTCCATGAGAGGATCTGCGTTCTTTTTATAACTAAGATCTTTGTATCCTTTTCCTGTAAAATCAATGTGAATACTATGTTTTTAAGCTCGTCTTTATCGGCGATGCCAACGTACAACACTCCCTTTCCTACATAAATCTTATCGGGAGCATTTTCAATTCGATACGAGCCGTCCTTTGTTATTATCAAAATCTTGTCGTATTCGGAAATTTTGAATAGTTCTTCGCCCTTTACCTCATATCCCAGCTGACCCGACTCGTTATCGTAGCGGAGCGAAAGCGAACGTTTTACAACGCTGCGCACGTCTATTTTTTCAAACTGTTCAACCTTTGTCTTACGCTCAGACGAAGACGGGAGCGCCTTTTTTATATCATCAAGCACGCTGTATGCATATGATTTTATATGAACAAGATTGTAATCGGTTTTTTGAATATTCTTATGTATTTCCTCTATTTCCTTTCGATTTTTTTCTATATCAAACAGCGAAATTCTCTTAATCGGAAGGGATAAAAGGCGTTCTATATCCTTGTCGGAAACAGGACGGACAAATTCGTTCTCAAATGGAGCAAGACCATCCACAACAGCTTTCTTTACATCCTCGGCGCTTTTCATCTCTTCTATCTTTTTGTAAATTCGCTCCTCTATGAAGATTCTGTCAAGCGTGCGTGATTGAAGATTTTCAAGATGATGGGATTTTTCAATATTCAGTTCATCCTTTAGTATGTCTATGAGGGATAAAGCATGGTGTTGGACTATCTCAGTCACTGTCATTTCGCGCGGACGATTGTTGTCTATAACTATGGGGCTGAGCGAAATTGAGGTTTCTGCCTTTGTGTACGCATAAAGCGATTTTAACTCTTGATTGGGATCGGCTCCCCTTGAAAGCACAAGCTCTATATTCGCCGAATGCGATGTAAAATCATTAATATTTGATATTTTAATCTTACCAAGACGAACGTTTCTATCTATGTCGGCAATCAGTTCATCGGTTGTAATGCCAAAGGGCACTTCCTCTATTACAAGCCTGCCGCCCTTTTCGTCAACAGTCACCTTAGAGCGTATAGTAACCTTTCCCTTGCCGTCATTGTATTCGCTTACATCAACAATTCCGCCTGTTTGAAAATCAGGGTACAACGTAAAGGGTTCACCCTTTATTGCGCTTTTAACAGCTTCAATAACCTCTATGGGATTATGGGGGAGGATACGGGTACTCATTGTAACGGAAATTCCGTTTGCTCCTAAAAGCAGAATAACTGGAAGCTTTGCTCTGAATACCTCAACTTCCTGATTGCGCCCATCGTAAGACGGAATATATTTTGTTATTTCAGGGCTGAAAAGAACCTTTTTTGCAAAAGGTAAAATTCTAGCCTCAATATACCTTACGGCAGCAGCAGGATCCCCTGTGAGAATATTACCGAAGTTACCCTGTGTATCAATAAAGTACTTGCTGTTTGCAAGGCTTACAAGAGCATCGCCAATAGAGGCATCGCCGTGCGGATGATACTTCATCACCTGTCCTACGATGTTCGCAACCTTGTGAAAACGGCCGTCATCCATCTCTATCATGGTGTGTATTATACGGCGCTGCACTGGCTTAAAGCCGTCCTCCAGATAGGGAATCGCCCTGTCCTTTATTACATAAGAAGCATATTCCAAATAGTTATTTCTAAAAATCTTTGAAGCATTTGCCACTATATCAAGTTCTCCGTTACAAATTGTCGTCTTTCAGGGGTGTTATGCCCCATATAAAAAGCAACATCATCAGTTATGTCACTTATTGCAGAAAGTTCAACTCGGTTAAGACGCATGCCCATTCCGATAAAATCTTTAAATTCACCGGGAGATATCTCTCCAAGTCCCTTGAATCTTGTAATCTCGCATTTTGAGATCTTCTTAGCAGCCTCATCCCTTTCAGCCTCGGAATAGCAGTATTCAGTAACCTGCTTGTTGCGTACACGGAATAAAGGCGTTTCTAATATATACACGCGGCCGGAGGTGACGAGATCCGGAAAGAAGGTGAGAAAGAACGTTAAAAGCAAAATTTGAATATGCATTCCGTCAACATCGGCATCGGTTGCGATAATGATTTTTTCATATCTGAGGTTATCTATGCTGTCCTCAATTCCAAGAGCTGATGTAAGGTTATAAAGCTCCGCATTTTTATACAGCTCGGTTTTTTTGCATCCGTAGGTGTTAAGAACCTTACCCCTAAGGGCAAAAACAGCCTGATGATATACATCTCGTGTTTGCGTAAGAGAACCGGCTGCCGAGTTTCCCTCGGTTATAAAAATCATGGTTTTAGGACCTTCGTTCTCACGTATTTTTTGAGCGCCCTGATTAAGGTGATATTTACAATCTTTTAAGCTTGGTATGTTGTACCTTATTCGCCCCGAAACTTCCTTTGCGCTTTTTTTTACCTCTGCAATTTCCTTGTGCATCTTTTCGGTAAGGTTGATCTTTTCCGCAAGGTTGTTCTTAACAACAGGGTTTTTTAGTAAGAAATCGGTTACGGCTTCCTTCACCTCATCCGTTATCATCTGCCTGATTTCGGTATTGGTAAGCTTACTCTTTGTTTGGCTGTCAAATCTGGGCTCCTGTACTTTAACAGCAATAGCTGCGATTATACCCTCTCTTACCACCTGCGGCGCCCAGTTCTTCTTGTAAAAGTCCGCTATGGTTTTCGCAAGCGCTTCTTTAAAATAAGATTGGTGGGTTCCACCATCCCTTGTATACTGTCCGTTTGCATACGAAAAGAAATCCTCGCCGAACATCCCCTTTACATGGGTGAATGCAAATTCAACCTTTTTGTCCTTGCTAACGTAATGGCATGGTTGATAAAGCGGTGTTTCCTTTCCCAATGCGGAATCAAGAAGGTCCTTAAGCCCGTCCTTGCTTTTATACTTTTTCCCGTTGTATTCAATTGTCAGTCCTGCGTTCAGCCACACGTAATTCTGAATCATCTTTTCAACGTATTCGGCATTGAACGAATAATCGCCAAAGAGGTCCGCTCCCGAATCCGGGGTAAACGCTATTTCGGTTCCTGTTGTGTTGTCGGGATTCTTACGTTTTTTCTTTTCGGTAAGCTTGCCGTATGCAAACTCTGCACTCACACACTCTCCGTCACGATAGGTTGATGCCTTAAAATATGACGAAAGCGCATTTACGGCCTTGGCTCCTACTCCGTTAAGTCCAACAGAAAACTGAAAAACATCAGAGTTGAATTTTCCTCCCGTGTTAATTTCGGAAACACAGTCTACAAGCTTTCCCTGCGGAATTCCCCGTCCGTAATCACGTACCGTAACGGTTTTGTCGGCAATAGTTACGCTTATTACGGAGCCGTACCCCATAACAAATTCATCTATGCTGTTGTCTATTATCTCTTTAAGCAGTATGTAAATACCATCTTCAGGAGATGAGCCGTTTCCAAGACGCCCTATGTACATACCGGGGCGACGGCGGATGTGTTCTGTGGCACTCAGAGTTAATATTTTTGAATCGTCGTATAGGACTTTATCAGAAGGTCTACCCATAGGCTAATTCTATTTGTTTTGGTTTAATTTTTCAAATTGAGACGCCTAAGGGATATCAATTGTATAAAACGTCATCAAGGACGCTGTACAAATAGTCTAATGCCATGCCAAACGCCTTTTTTGTTGCTTCATCCTCGCTTGGATCATAGCCTGAGCCGTCTATAGAGGAGGAAGAGTACAGTAGTTTTTTAGATGAAGTATCTGCCATGGCAGCGTTTAGTTCTATGTGTACTGCCTTTTCCGATGACACGGGGATGGCTGACACCTCATCCACCTTGCCTATGACAACTATTACAAACCGTGAATCAAAGGAATTATTAAGGGCAATACTCTCTGCGGTTTTTTCGCCCTGATCATCGTTTTGTATACCGTATTTCGTATCCTCATCAACTTTGATTTTGCCGCTTTCCTCAATTTTTTCTATAAAGGAGCTATTGAGATCCTTGTATTGTACTATCAGTCCGTTTTTGTCATAGAACATCATAAGAAGCGAAATATTATCCTCGGTAATTCGCCTTTCGTTGTTGTAGGACAAGGCTATTTTGTTTTTGGAAGCCGCATTCTTTAAGGCTTTAACAAAGGCCTCGCCACGTTTTGTTTTAAAATGGCTTATGGTGGAAGGCAGCAACAGTCCAAACTCAACACTCCCCTCAACTTTATCGCTTTGAAGCGAAGTAAGATACACAAAACGCCCCTTCTCGTCCGTAGTGTATATGGGATTTAAGCTGTTCTGTACAGAGGTTAGGGATGCCTCGACCACAGCGCCTTTGATAACAGGGTGAATAATGCCAAATCGACGTCTCATAACAAACGTCTGTCCCTCTGCTGAGGAGGGGCCACTCTGTATTGAAAGATAGGAGTTTTTAACTATTCGCTCAGCCTTTGCCGAAAGATCTTCAAACGAATCTTTTCCGTCAAACAGAGTATTGGTTTCTGCAATTAGGCAAGCCTCAATATAAAGACTTAGTGCATCATAATCCCTGTTATCCCTGTATGCATCTGAGGCTTGTTTCCTCAATAGCGATATTCTTTCTCTTTTGCTTTCAAATTCTTCTTTTGAAATAACTCCGTTTATAAAAAGAATATCCGTAGGGCAAGATACTTTAACAAGACACTCATATGATGAGGGCGAATGTTCGTAAACTATAATATCTTCAATCACTGCAGAAAGTTCGGCTATTTTGGAAACGGAGATGAATTCAGCCATATATCGCTCTTTCACATCAACGCCTAAAAAAAGAGAGATATCTTCAAGAACGGTTTCATACGCATTTATCTTTGCAAGATAAGGGGATGACAGGCGCTTAGATGCTGCATAAAAATACAGTTTTTTAGATGTGGACTTGTTTTTTTCGGTCCACCAGGACGGATATGTTTGAAGCGGAGTGTATTTAACAACGTTTATGTCTGATTCTGAACTGCTTATACAGGATGTAAAAATCAAAAAGAATAAAACCAATATAACAAGCGTTATTTTACGTTTCAAACGTTACCCCCATTCTTACTCCGTATCCCGAAAAAAGCGAGGATGAGGAGGAATCGTACATGGACGACAGGGAAAAGCTTAAATTAACTGCCAAAAACGATAAAGCATACCACCTAAGGCCGGCTGCAAAAGAATATCCGTAACAGAAAGCATCCTTGTTGTCTGTAAGCTTTGCCCCAAGGTTCAAATTGAACGAAAACACAAAGTGAATATTTGTCACGGTATTTGCCATAAAGTCCAATGGCAGCATATACAAAGCACCCAAGCTTCCGCCTAAAACAGAGAGGGATCGTCCCGGTACTGTGTGAAATACGGGGCCGAAGGTAAGGGAAACGGGATAGGCATATTTAGGAAAAGAAAACGAAAGAGAAGCAACATGCACAGAACCGTAGTAGGATGAAAACAAATAATCGTAATACGGCGTTATGCTCATATTGAATTTCTTTTCCACTTTTAAACCGGAAGGCACATAAGCGGGAGATGAAAGGCGCTTATGAATGGGTTTGAGCAGTTTATATACGGTATCATCCTCGTTATCAGTGCGTGAGGTTGCATAAACTATGTATTTTCCACGGTATTCTCCGCCTTTATCGTAAACAACAACCGTATCGCCGTAATTGAAATAGCCTATGGCAGACAGTATTCCTCCCCTTGACGTTGCCGTCCAACCGGAGGATTCTTCACTAGCTTTTTGAAAATCGCTCTCTTCAATTGTAGGCGGTATAACGTAGTCGTATATAACTCCGTTTTTATCTTGAACTGGCGGCAGTAAATCTCTGTTTACAAATGCAAAAACAGACACTGATGACAACGATAAAATAAGGAGGCAAATTATACTCCTTCGATTAATTCCCATTATTATTAATTCTATATATAATATTGCAAATTGTTCAACGGTATGTAATAATTTTAAGAAGAACCCTATGTACTGTTTGGGGGTTTGGAGCCTACGATGCGGCAGTCGTATAATGGTTATTACCCGAGCTTCCCAAGCTCGAGACGGGGGTTCGATTCCCCTCTGCCGCTTGGTATAGGAGGAAGATGTGAAAAATTTCTTACGCATACTTATAGTCGTTGTATCGGCACTCTTATTAATTGGATTAGTAGCTTGCGCCATTATGATGACAACGTCATATAAGCCCGAAAGTATTGAGCAGGCGAAATACACGGTTATTGAAGGTAATACTATTTCATATGGCGATTACTTAGACATTATAACGTGGAACATCGCTCATGCCGGACTGGATAATGAAAAAGCACATTTTACAGACAAGGGTAAGGGTGTAGAGGCCATAGAATCAGAAGAAATCAGACAAAATCTTATGGGTATTAACGAAACCCTGAATTACTATAATGCTGACGTATATATGATTCAGGACGTTGATACAAAATCCACAAGAACTATCGCTATTAACGAAGCTGAAAATATAAAAAATCAACTGGGTTTAAACTATGCATTTGCCTACGATCAAAAATCACCCTTTGTTCCTTATCCCTGGCCAATACAGGGCAGAATTGAATCGGGAAATGCGACATTCTCACCGTTCATTATAGGCAGTGCTCACAGAGTATCGCTTCCGCAGACTCAAACAATATTTCCGCTTAAATACAGCGAGCCAAAAAGATCAATGCTGATTGTAAGAAATCCGATTACCGATTCTTCAAAAAACGTTGTGTTTATAAATGTAAATCTTGACAGAAGCAAAAACGATGATCAGATAAAGGCGCTTTCAGAAACGGCAAAAGCAGAATATGAAAAGGGAAACTATGTTATAATCGGCGGAACGTTCAACAAGTCCTTTAACGGAGCTCAAAAGAACATAAACGATAAATCGCTCTGGGATCCCCAAATTCTTACAGACTATTTTTCAAACGATTGGGAATACATATATGACGACACTACACCAAGTGTCAGAACGCTGAACACTCCGTATTTAAACAACATGGACAAAGTGAATACATATACGGTTGACGGCTTTATCTGCTCACCTAATGTAAAAATTCAAATGTACGAAACTGTTAATGAGGAATTCTTCTACTCATCACACAATCCCGTACACCTTGTTGTAAAAATTGAAAGATAATTAATCTGATACTAATCAGTGGACTGCGACTCTTAAGTCAAGGTCCACTTTTTTTACATCCGGAAAAACAGAGCGGAGTTTTAAAAGAGCATTGTTTTTTATATCCCTTATCATCTTGCCGCCCTTGCCTATAACGATTCCTTTTTGACTTTCCCTTTCAACCATAATAAAGGCTCTTATCCACACAATGCCGGAGCGGTATTCCATATCCTCAAGAACTACCTCAACCACATGCGGAAGCTCATGCTTTAACAGCCCTACGGCAGCACCGCGAATTATCTCGCTTACTCTGTCATCAAGGGTTTCATCAGTCCATACGCTTTCATCGTATTCCATCTCTCTGTTTTCGGCATGCTTAAACAACTCTATCAAGACCTCATCGATACCTTCATCTTTTAATGCCGATATTTCAAAAATAGTGACACTGCCAAGAGAGGATATTATGTTTTTTTTACGCTCCTCTATTTTTTCACGCGGGGCAGAATCACATTTGTTTATTAAAACAATAATAGGCTTGTCATGTATGTCAGAGAGTATTTCATTAAGGCGTTCGGATTCCTTGCCCTCATTATCAAAGGCATCTACCATATACAGTATTGCCTCGCTTGATTTTAAGCGCTTTAATGCCAATCGGGATATTTCTTTGGAACGCTTGTCAAAATCGCTTACTCCGGGAGTGTCGGTAAATACTATCTGTCCTCTTTCATCCGTATAAATACCACGTATTGCCCGACGTGTTGTTTGCGGAGTTGATGCCACAACACTAAGATATGTGCCTAACACTGTATTTAAAAAAGTGCTCTTACCGGCGGATGGACGACCGATAAGAGCAACATTTATACATTTTTTCAACTGATTACCATTAAATGGAAGTGCTGAATCACTGTTCGTTTTTGTCATCTATCTTTTTGGCAACTTCGAACCTTTTAATCTTCATTGTGCTTGAGGTTGGCATTTTTTCATCCGTAACATCAACCTTGGTAATGCGCTTGTAGCTTGGTAAACGTTTGTTTACCTCTTCCACTATAGATTCAAGCTTTGCTTTTATCTTTACAATGGAGCCTTCACGTTCTTCACATTCTTTTGTGGGTTTAATAATAGCTCTTATGCCTTCAACCTTGCGTTCTTTATTGGCAGAATACCCTGTTACAAGAATCTGTTCTATATCGGTACAAAGCTGGAATGCATCCTCTATCTCTTCGGGGAAAACATTCTTGCCACCCTCTGTAACAATTATATTCTTTGCTCGTCCCGTAAGATACAGGTAATTTCTTTCATCAAGATGCCCAACATCTCCCGTGCATATCCATCCATCGGGTGTAAGAACCTCTTTTGTTGCATCAGGGTTGTTATAATATCCGCTCATAACCATTGGACCCTTTGCATAGATCACTCCGTTTCCGTCACTGTCCGGATCAACAATCTTGAGCTCTGTTCCGGCTATTACTTTTCCAACAGATGATTCAACATAATCATATGTTGGATTGAGCGTTAAAATCGGGCTTGTTTCAGTCATGCCGTAGCCCTGAACAAAATCAATTCCAAGAGCATTGAAATCGTGGAACGTGCTTTCGGGAAGCGGACCGCCACCGGAAATACATATTCTGATTTTATCCATGGACAATTTTTTCAAAACGCTTTTAAACAGAACTCGTCCAATGTTTTTACCGGTGCGTTTCTTTATGCGAGCCGATAAATTGATAAGAGAATACATTATTGTTTGAACAACTTTACCCTTTGCATCTATGTTTTTCCTTACACCGGCTATAAACTTGTTGAACAACATCGGCACGGCAAGGAACATTGTGACATTCCCTCGTTTAAGATCCGAAAGAAGGCTTTGAACAGCAAGCCTTTTGCCGAAGACTATAGCTGCCCCTACGGATATAGCCTCTATAAACACGGCAAGCATGGTATATGCATGGTGAATAGGAAGAATGGCATAGAAGGTATCCGTATGATATATGTTCATATTAGCCTGTGCAAGATAGCAGTCTGACACAAAGTTTTTATGAGTAAGCGTTACGCCCTTTGGAAATCCTGTTGTTCCTGAGGTGAACAAAATTGCTGCAATATCATTTTCGTTTCTGTTGAACTTTGTTGGTTCTTTTTCATTTGACACGCTTTCATTGCTGCACCAATTCAAAATATAATCATCGCCTATATCCTCAAGACAGACTTTATGAGCATACTTAACAGAGCCTTCCGTTTCAAGGCCTTCATACTTATCCTTATCGGCAAATATAAATTCTACTCCTGCAAATGAGGCAAGATGATTGACATCCTTAAAAGGTAAGGAGTTATCCAATGGAACAACAACGGCATCAGCAAACAGAACGCCTAAATACGCTAAGGCCCATTCAGGGCTATTTTTGCCTATTACGGCAACCTTGTCCCCGTCTTTAACTCCGTTTTTTTTGAGTTTTGATGCAATCTTTTTTACAATATCAAGGGCTTCACCATAGGTGAATGATATATGTTTTGGATCAAAGCACTCAAAACACTTTTCTTTTGAATAGCGCTTAGCATTTATCTCGAACATCTCCGGAAGTGTTGGCCACTCACCGTTAAAATATGTTCCCCTGTACTCGTCAAGCCAAACCCATGGCGTGAAGGAATCTTTTGTTTTCATTTTACGCACCTTTAAGCAGAATATCTCGATGGTATAAAAGTTTTTAGTATATGTATGATATACCTCTCTTACAGATATATGATCTGTATTTCCTTTTAAAACCAACCCGCTTTACTCCCTAGGGGAATCGAACCCCTGTTTAGAGACTGAGAATCTCCCGTCCTAACCCCTAGACGAAGGGAGCAAGATGAATTGTATTATCCCAGGGATAGAGGGATTCGAACCCCCAAAGGCAGAACCAGAATCTGCAGTGTTACCATTACACTATATCCCTAAACAAACAACAAGCGTTATTATAATTGCTTTATATAAAAAAAGCAACATAAAACGCTTGCCTATAAACTATGCTTATATCAATTTTTCGCTAACAGAAGCATAAGACACGGTAACTCTTGAGCTGTATGGCAGTTCAACACCGAACTCTCCGTTATTATCCATAACATTTATATTATTGAAGTAAATCTTGGCTTTTCCTTGATTGTACGGAAGATGAACCGTAACACTACCCTGATTGTTATAACCTATATATTGCAAAGGATCCTTACCAAGGTTACCAAGGTGACTCCATCCTCCCCCATCTTTCGCATTTACTCTTATGGTAATATCTTCGCTTTCAGTGTTTATTATAAACTTGCCGTAGAAAGAATCATTATGCTCTAAATTCTTGTATTTAATATATCCGGCTTGGTTTTGAGTTCCTTTGGTGTTACTGGCAGCCTCAAGCTTGCCGTCTGAGCTTGTTTCAATCTGTTGAGATGGAGTCCACCAGTCCCCTGCACCATAAGAATGTTGTATTTTTGAATTGATCTCCTGAAGACGCGGTCGCGTTGCGCTTCCAAGAATCTTAACAAGCTCTTCTGCACTGCTAATAGGATTATACACTTCAAATGTGAAGGACGACGGAGAGCCGTATGTAGGACTTACGGTAATTGTTACCTCTCCTGTTTTGTTAATAGTAATAACACCTTTTGCATCTATGGAAGCAACACTTGGATCAGATGATGAATAAGATAAATTCTGCATCGTTGCGTTTATAGGCTCAACAGATGCGTTCAACGCATAAGACTTTGTTGTAAATGGGAGATAATCAACTATGGGATTTTCTATGGTTACGCCCGTATCTATAACACTTACAACTCTAAAGTATATTGTTTTACTATGAGCATTGCCGTCTCCATCCTCCACAACAAGAGTAAGGGTATTTGCATCCCCTTGACGAAGTGAAAGAATGTCCATGGAAGCATCAAGAATAATGGATTGAACCTCGCCAAATACGCTTGAAGATTTAATAAGTGTATTATTTACAAGCCAACTGTATTTTACCGCCCCTTCTATTTCAGCTGGAATGCAAAGCGTTTGGGGAGAAGAAGGAGTTACCAGAATATCTCTTGCTTCAACATCATTGTTGTTAATTCTAAGATCAAAAGAATCAATGGAAGGCTGAGTAAATGTGATGGTTGGTATAACAGGTGTAAATGTATTTGAGGCTTCCGAAAGTTCGCTGTCCGGATTAAAGGTTTCTGTTTTTAAACTGTCATTCATTGATTTAACAGCATAGGCATAGCTTGTGTTTGCATACAGGTTTTTATCGGTGAATGTAAAGTCGCTATTATCCTCTACATTGATTACGGACACTGCCTGTTCTTCAAGAACTCCGTTTACATAGCGATACACTTCGTATGATGTTGCATAAGCATCTTCCGGAGTCCATGAAACAACAAGGCTCTTTCCTCCGTCTGCAGTATTTTCCGTTACGCTTGGAGCTTTTACGGGCCTTAATCGAATGCTTACCGTCTTTTCACTTGTGTATGTGATATTTGTGTTGTCCTTTGAAGTAACGGTTATCTTTGTGGTTCCCGGTTTCTTGGCAACAAGGTTTGCAGATGTATAATCCTCATTTGCCGGTGTTACAATAAACAAGGAGTCATCATCAAAGCTCCACTTAACGTCCTTTATAGTTGCATCTGATGGCAAAACAACGGAATCGAGTTTGAACGAATGTCCCTGAACAATATATGAATCCGGCATTTGACTTTCGACAATTGAAACGCTTTCAACAAGAACTTTTGGAGTAAATTCATTTGATTTGAATTCTTTTGTTTCTCTGCCGTATGGTGTGCGTGCAACGGCAGTTACTATATAATTATCCCCTCTTGTGAGGCTGTATTCAAATGTGTAAGAAGCATTCTGAGAAGCATATTCATTGCCGTTCAACATCCTTGTTTCAAGTATTTCTCCGCTGTTTGCTTTTTTAAGAACAAGCGCTACTTGATCATAAATAAGTGCACCTCTGACATCGGTATTTACCCACGAAACCTTAAGGTCTTTTGTAGGATCTTCACCATAGCCGAGAGAAAGTTTAATCGCATTTATTTCAGACGGAATATTTTCGCCTTTCACCTTATACAATTCGGCATTGTCGGGCTCGGACACCTGGTTTGAATAAATTTGAAACGCCTCGCCACCTACTTTCAACAACAGATACTCAGTGCTGCCCTTGGTGTAGTAGATTCCAAAGTATCCATACCCTGTTCCGGTTACCGGAATATTTGAAGTTGTGAATGTTACAGAAGTCACTCCTTCTGCAGGCTTAGAATCTATAACCTCGTATTCCCCCGAAGTGTAGTCGTTTTTATAAAAGAACTTTACCGTCATATCCGTAACTTCTTCTGAGGTCATTACTTCCCTTATAACCCCTTCCACATTGCTCGCTTCTGTCCAATCAATAGTTATTTTAACAGAACCTGTGAGGGCTTCTCCTTTATTCACGGCTTTTAAGGGAATAGTAGCCTTGTTTTCACCGGATACAGTTACGTTAAGGTTTTGTTTGCCTGTTCCTTCATACAGCAAAACTCTTGTATCCTGAGCCTGTTCAAGATAGGCCTTAGCTTCTGCTTTATACGATCCGACTTTAACGTTTTGAATGTCTATTTCAACACTTTTTTCTGCATCGGCAATAGCTTCACCTGAGTAAATTAAGCTGTCATCCTCCAGTGATGTGAGTGTTACGGTATAGTACTCGGCCGCTACAAGGGATGTGTTGTTCGGTTTTACCGTGCGTTTTACAGCCCCTTGTGGTTCAGAGGAATTGTTAAGAGCGGGTATTACAACCCTTACAGTTGTACCCTCTTGCTGAATGTCACCGGGTAAAGTGGAATTTTCCGGAGAATGTAAATTCATCCTACACGAAAAAACTGTAATTAATACTGCAAATACAAATACTGTTTTTAAATACTTTTTCATAATACTCTTTTATGCCACAGGGCAATTCCTTTTATTCTTGCATACATTTGGCTGCGCTTTAATGTTTTTAGCATTTCGCTACGCTTGCATGCTTTTTTTAGCAAATTATTATTTTTCCATACAAAACTTGTCAAATGCGTACATAAAAGAAGGGCGTAGAGAAAAAAATTGTATTTTTCATTATATTAAGGTATAAAAGCCGAAAAACCCCTATTTTACTGCCATTTTTTGGGTAATTCTACAATTAGTAGAGTCAAATTTACCCTTTAATTATAAGAAAAATACCCATTTTCTACGCTTATGAGGCGTAGAAAAACAACACAAGGGAGATAATTGATTAACTCTATAATTTAAAAAAAACATATATTAATTAAAGTTTGTTAAATCAAAAGCACCCATTTCCCGTTAATTTGGGATATGAGTGCTTATTTGTGGTTTTTGAATTATTATTACGAAATAGGCATAAGAGTTGGTTTTTCGTTGTTTGGAATTTCATCCTTAAGCATTTTTAGCAGTTCCTTACCGCGTGATGATAGGGATGTGGGGGTTGTAACATACAGCTTTATATACAAGTCGCCCTTTGCAAACAGTTTTCCTCCTTCAGACAGCGCACCTTTACCCTTAAAGCGCAACATTTTATCCGTAGTGCTCCCTGCAGGTATTTCAATACGCAGTTTTTCGCCCGTAATATGCTCAAATTCAACCGTATCTCCCAAAGCAGCCTGAACAACGTCTATAGGCATTTTACAATATAGATCGTTGCCGCTACGAACGAAATTTCTGTTTTCTTTAACGGTGATGTACACATACAAATCCCCTGCATTACCCTGTGGGGATTCATCGCCCATACCTCGTATCAGTATTCTTGAACCCGAAGCAATACCTGGTTGTATATCAACAAGGAGCTTTTCTTTTTTACGCACCACTCCCTTACCTGAGCAATCCGGACAGGGCTTATCCACAACAGTTCCTTCTCCTCCGCATGTTGGACATGTAGATCTCATCTGAAAGAATCCGTTAGATCTTACGCTATATCCGGAACCGCCGCATGTTGGACATTTCTTTCTGGTACTGCCGGCAGCCGCACCTGTTCCCGAACATGATGAGCACTTTACATATCTTGAATATGCAACCTCTACTTTGGTCCCCTTTATAGCCGTAGCAAGATCTATGGCTATATCATGCCTAAGTGATGCTCCCTGAGCTTGTGATGAATAATATCCGCCGTTTGAATATCCGCTATGCGTAAATCCGCCTGAAAATATGTTGTTTATCATATCGGAGAAAGAACCAAACCCCATATCGCCGAAGATGTCGCTAAAATCACGATAGACGTTGGAATAGTTCCCTGCCCCTCCGGCTCCTTCTACACCGCTGAACCCGTACTGATCATACATGCTGCGCTTCTTGTCATCGCTGAGAATCTCATATGCCTCAGTTGCTTCCTTAAAGCGTTCCTCCGCCTCTTTATTATCGGGATTTCTATCGGGATGGTTAGCCATAGCAATTTTTCGGTATGCTTTTTTTATCTCTTCAAGCGACGCTTTTTTATCTACGCCTAAAACCTCGTAATAATCTCTTTTTCCTGCCATTTAACAATTCCCCTTATACGCAAACAAGACGCACCTCTTCCTTTTTGGGATTCAGTGCGTCTGAATGCTATTTTATTAAAAACGCATTATTTCTTTTCATCGTCAACAACGGTGTATGAAGCATCCTCTGCCTCCTTAGGTCCGTTATCGGCATTGTTGTTACCTGCGTTTTCAGATGTCGATGAAGCATTCTTTTGCTGTTCTGCGGCAGCTGCCTTGTAAATCTCCTCGGCAAGCTTATAAGAAGCAGTTTGAAGCTCCTCGCTTCCCTTTTTGATCTCCTCTGCACTTGCACTTTGATTTTCAAGGATCTTTTTAAGTGCTTCCATCTTTTCCTCTATGGTCTTTTTATCCTCTGCGCTTACCTTGTCCCCGTATTCCTTTAAGGATTTTTCGGTTGCATATATAAGGTTGTCGGCTGTATTTCTTGCATTTACCTTTTCAGCCTGTGCCTTATCCTCTTCGGCATGCGCCTCGGCATCCTTAACCATTTTTTCTATCTCTTCCTTAGGAAGTCCGGATGAAGATTCAATCTTGATCTCCTGTTTTTTACCGGTTCCAAGATCCTTTGCGCTAACCTGAACAATACCGTTTGCATCGATATCAAACGTTACTTCAATCTGTGGCACGCCACGGGGAGCTGCAGGAATTCCAACAAGATCAAACTTTCCGAGAACCCTGTTTTGAGATGCTATTTCTCTTTCTCCCTGAAGAACAACTATCGATACGGCTGTTTGGTTGTCCGCAGCAGTTGAGAACACCTGACTTTTCTTTGTAGGAATAGTTGTGTTTCTTTCAATGAGTTTTGTATTGATACCACCCATTGTTTCTATTCCGAGTGAAAGCGGTGTAACGTCAAGAAGAAGAACGTCTTTAACGTCTCCCTTAAGGATTGAACCCTGAATACTTGCTCCTATTGCAACAACTTCATCGGGGTTAACTCCTTTATGAGGTTCCTTACCGAATATCTCTTTTACCTTAGCCTGAACTGCCGGTATTCTTGTACTTCCTCCTACAAGGATGACCTCATCTATGTCGCTTGCACTAAGTCCGGCATCCTTTAAGGCGTTCCTACAAGGAATGGCTGTTCTTTCTATAATATCCGATGTCAACTGATCGAACTTTGCCCTTGTAAGCGAAACCTGAAGGTGTTTAGGACCGCTCTGATCTGCCGTGATAAACGGAAGGTTAATCTCAGTAGTCATTGAAGATGAAAGCTCAATCTTTGCTTTTTCTGCGGCATCCTTCAGTCTTTGAAGAGCCATTTTATCGTTTCTGAGGTCTATGCCGTTGGCTCTTTTAAAGTCGTCAGCAAGCCACGAAATAAGAACAGCATCTATATCATCTCCTCCGAGATGCGTATCACCGTTTGTGCTTTTTACTTCAAACACTCCGTCTCCGAGTTCCAAAATTGAAATATCAAATGTTCCTCCGCCGAAGTCGTAAACTGCTATTTTTTCGCTCTTGTTTTTGTCCTTTCCAAGTCCATAAGCAAGGGCAGCAGCTGTGGGTTCGTTGACTATGCGCTTTACATCAAGGCCTGCAATTCTTCCTGCATCCTTTGTTGCCTGTCTTTGAGCATCGTTGAAGTATGCAGGTACGGTGATAACGGCCTCTGTTACGCTTTCACCAAGATAATCCTCGGCTGTTTTCTTCATCTTTTGAAGAATTGCAGCGCTTATCTCTTCGGGGCTGTATTCCTTGCCGCGGATATCAACTTTAACGGTTCCGTTTGTTCCTTTTACAACT
Organism: Spirochaetales bacterium; assembly: GCA_028719825.1. Taxonomy (GTDB): domain Bacteria; phylum Spirochaetota; class Spirochaetia; order Sphaerochaetales; family Sphaerochaetaceae; genus UBA9848. The sequence goes on from JAQYLW010000032.1 coordinate 24,579, forward strand.
TTATATGGGAGTTTTTTATCGTTTTCACTCATTTCTTCAAACTTGTTTCCCATAAATCGTTTAATAGAATAAATAGTGTTTTCCGGATTTGTTACAATCTGGTTTTTAGCACTCTGTCCTACAAGGCGTTCTCCTTTGCCCGTAAATGCAACGATAGACGGCGTTGTTCTTCCACCCTCTGAGTTAGCTATAACAACAGGATCGTTTCCTTCCATAACAGCAACACAGCTATTTGTTGTTCCAAGGTCAATTCCAATAATCTTTCCCATAATATTTATCTCCTTTTTTTTTATCTTCTTTATATGACACCGATTTTACCGTGTCACTTATATACTTGCAAATAGCGTGCCAATTTTACTTAATTTATTGTATTACAACAAGTTATCGCAAAAAAAAATAAAAGCCCTGCACATCGGCAGAGCTTTTTATACCCGTAATTTGGGTAATTTTTACTCATGTTTTCCCTTTAAGATCTTAACCTTTGCGGGGCGAATCACCTGAGAATGCAAGGCGTAACCCTTTTGCAGTGTAAGAACTACCTTGTCGTTTTCATCCTCTGTGCCTTCTTCACAAAGGCAGGCCTCGTGACGGGAGGGATCATAATCCTTGCCCACATCGTCTATTTCTTCTATTCCCCATTTTTTAAGAACGGTGAGGAACGAAGTTTTGATAAGCTCTATTCCTTTTTTCACACTTTCGTCGGCAGATGATGAAAGCGCTGCATCAAAACTGTCAAGACACGGGATGAGGTCCTTTATAATCTCTTTGTTTGCAAATGACACGGCATCCTCTTTGTCGCGCTGCATTCTTTTTTTTGTATTTTCACAATCTGCAACGGCACGGAGCATTTTGTCTTTATGACTGTTAACAAGGGCTTCAAGCTCTGTAATTCTATCCTTTAACTGTTCGGCTTCCGATTTTTCCTTAATGTCGCTTTCGTTTTGATTATCATTGTTGACTACCTGTTCCTCATTAGGTTTTTTCTTGTCTTTTTCCTTATCTTCCATATCCGCCTTTTTTTTAGAATTATGGTTTTGTTTATCGTCTGTATTGTTTTTGTTCACTTTTATTACCTCGTAGGTTTTTTTTAAATGATAGAAAGATTATTTTTAAAAATCAAGTTGCGCTTTTTTATTGACATATCACGCAGATCGGTGTTTGAAATATCACTTTAAATAGACCTTTACTTTTTAATTCAATATAATTATTAGCAATGATAAAGCATTTACCAATCTTCGCTTTTATTCTGCTATTGTCGCTTATATCTTGCAAAAACGAAATTATTGAAACAAAGGCAATAAACTATCCCGATATATCATTAAAGAATGCTAAATATCTTTTAGGCAGAGAAGATGGCGATAATGTGATGTTCAATGCCGAGGAAATGAATATCTTTTTAAAAGAGAAAAACGCAAAGCTTTCCCATGTATCCTTTGAACAGAAAAAGGATTCAAACGGTGAACTGTTTGTTTCGGGAAAAGCAGACAATGCCGATATCAACACTGAAACTCTATTAAGCGCTCTTAGTGGAAACGTAATGATAATTCTGCATGAAGGAAACAACTCAATAACGGCAGAAAACATCAATTGGAACAAGGATACCCAAAACGTAGAAAGCAGTGGCAGAGTAGAACTCAGATACGATGATATAAGCATAGACGGAGTTAATTTGACGGGGAATCTTCAAAGCGGAGTATTCACTTTTTCCAAAATAAAAAAGGGCTTAATCAAGGACAATGCAAAATCAGAGGAACAAAAAGATGATAAATAGACGTTTGTTAGTATTCCTGTTATGCTCGATTTTGTTGCCGTTATACGCTTTAGCCGATGATATAACCTTTTCCTCAGGCTATACACGCGTTGTGATGAAAGGCGAAAACAGAACTGTAGAACTTACCGAAAACGTTACCGTCAAATCGGGCCAAATAGACATAAAGGCTAATAAAATCATAATATCGGGCGAAAACTATTCTTATCTTCAATGCATAGGAAATGTACAAGTAATAGACCACGAACGCGATATAACATTAAATACTTCAATGCTTTCATACAACAGAAGCACGGAATTTATAACCATAGACGGATGGGTGGAAATGCAAGACTCAAAGAATGAAGTAAGCGTGTCCTCCGCATGGCTTGAATTTGACCTGAACGGAGGAATTCTGCGTTTACAGTTGCAAACAAAAATCTTAAAGAGCACATCTAAGGGTCCTATGGTTTGCAAGGCAGACAACGTTACCTACGACAGAAACAGCGAAAAAATCACACTCCTTGGCAATGCCGAGGTGGAATGGAATAATGACACATATAAGGCTCAAAAATTGTCGGTTGATTTAAAAACCGAAGAAATAGTTATGACCGGTGATATATCAGGGACAGTAAATGGATAACAGCGATTTAGTAAAACAGGAAAACAACATACTCTCCATTGTGGGACTACAGAAATACTATGGTAAAAAATACGTGGTAAGAGGAATATCCTTTTCTATGAAAAGCGGGGATATTGTGGGCCTATTGGGTCCAAACGGAGCCGGAAAAACCACCACCTTCTTTATGATTGTAGGTTTTATTAAATCGTATGGCGGAAAGATTTTTTTGAACAATGAAGATATTACGCATCTTCCTATGTACGAAAGATCAAGAAAAGGCCTTGCCTATCTTCCTCAGGAGCCCTCTGTGTTTCGCAAATTATCGGTTGAAAACAACATTCGCCTTGTTCTTGATTCCAGACGTGATTTAACCACAAAGCAAAAGGAGGACGAATGCGAGCGCCTTCTTAATGAATTCGGTATTGCGGGACTTAGAAAACAGCCGGGATACACACTCTCCGGAGGTGAGCGAAGAAGATGCGAAATAGCTCGCTGTCTTGCTTCACGTCCTAAGTTTTTACTTCTTGATGAACCATTTGCCGGTATTGACCCCATAGCAGTAAACGAAATAAAGGGCATAATACGCCATCTTAGTGAGATAGGAATAGGAGTGATTGTTACGGACCACAACGTAAGGGATGCCCTTGATGTTACAACAAGGGGCTATATTATCAGCAACGGCAGCATTATCGTATCAGGTAACAAAGAAGAACTTATGAGAAACAAAACAGCCATAGATGTTTACTTTGGCGAGGATTTTAAATAACGCGTCAAAGGGAAAGCTGTTTAAAGAAACGTAGCACCCTTCTGTTTAAGAATACTAATATACTCCTCTTTTACAAGCGGAGAGAGCATATCATACATCTTTTGACCGCGTACGCACGAGGATGAAAATTCAAACGTCGGATTGAGAACTCTAAAGAAATCATACCCATCATCTATCAAGTTTTTTATTGTATTTTCTTTATTGTCCGAGCGGTTAAAAAGAATAAAGCGAACATTGTTTTTGAGGTATTGAGCATCATGCCATTTTGGGAGTTCATCGACAATATCATCACCTATTATAAAATTCACCTTATCTTCTATCATATAGGTGTTTTTTATGTGTTTAATTGTTTCTGATGTATAGCTGTACGTCGGTGAATTCAATTCGTAGTCGTTTATAAAAACTCTGTCTGAATACTCACTGCCGTATATGTTTTTATAGTCTATAAGAGCAAGACGGCATAAATAGAGTCGTTCTTCTTTTGAAAGGTTTACACTGTTTGATTTGAATGGAGGAACACCTGAGGGAACAAGCATAACGCATGAGGCAATGTTGTTCCTTAAAGTATAATCAACAACGGCAAGATGACCCATATGAATCGGATCAAACGTTCCTCCAAAAACCACGATGTTTTCTTTAAAATTCTTTCTCATCGGGGAATACCGTACCTTCGGGTATATTCAAACTCATAAAAGTGTCTTTTGCTTTCATCTGCTTTGAGTTATCACCCTCTGAATCCCTAAGAGCTATAAATGCTTTTTTTACTTCCTCAAGCATATCCTTATTATAAACTGACAGGGGGAAAATCGTTTCTCCTTTCAGTTTATTGCAGAATTTCTTATATACCTTGTCTGTCCCCTGTACATCCATTTTGCTTGCAAGAATAATGCGTTTCTTTTCTGCTAAGCGATGAGAATATGCATTCAGCTCCCCAAGAAGAATATCAAATGCATTAAGGGCATTTTCATCACTCATATCTATCAAGAATGCAAGACTGTGTGTTCTTTCTATATGTTTGAGGAACTTAATTCCCATTCCCTTGCCCTCGGAGGAGCCCTCAAGCAATCCGGGAATATCTGCAATCAGAACGTCCTTGTCGTACATTCTAAGCATTCCTAAATGAGGAATTTTTGTAGTAAACGGATAGGGTGCAATTTCGCTTGTGGAATTTGTGATAGCGTTGATCAATGAGGACTTTCCTGCATTAGGGAATCCCACAAGTCCTATGTCGGCAATGAGCTTGAGTTCAACGCCAACTCTGATTTCGGTTCCGCTTTCCCCGTCCTGAGCAAAACGCGGTGTTTGGAAACGCGACGTTTTAAAATGGGCATTCCCCTTGCCGCCTTGCCCTCCCTTAAGAAGAGTGTATTCTTTAAGTCCGGTAAGGTCTTTTATTATTTTGCCGTTTATCGCATTCTTGAGTATAGTGCCGTTTGGAACGCTTACATAAACATTTGCACCGTCCCTGCCACTTGAATTGTTACCGCTTCCATCCCTTCCGTTCTCTGCACGGAAAACTCTTTTTTTCTTAAGATGTGAAAGCGTTCTGAGATTGTCTTTTACAACAAATATAACGTCGCCTCCGCGCCCACCGTCTCCACCGTCCGGTCCCCCTTTCGGCACAAACTTTTCTCTGTGGAAGGATACTGCTCCATGCCCTCCACTGCCTGAGGCAACGTCTATATATGTTTCGTCGGAAAAACCTTGCACGATTATTCCGTTATAGCATCTACTCCGCAATACGAACGATTGTTTCTCTTATAAAAACGTACCTTACCCGATACAAGAGCAAAAATCGTATAATCGCGTCCTAAACCACACCCTACTCCGGGGTGAAGTCTTGTTCCGTGCTGACGAACAATAATCTCGCCTGCCTTTACGCTCTGACCTGCAAAGCGTTTAACGCCAAGGCGCTGAGAATTTGAATCGCGTCCGTTTCTTGAACTTCCGCCACCTTTTTTATGTGCCATTTGTCCCCTCCTTATGCGTTAATCTTTTCAATTTTAATTACGGAATACTTCTCTCTGTGACCCTGAGTTCTTCTGTATCCCTTTCGGCGATGGTATTTATATACCTTTATCTTTTCTCCGGCGATTTCTTCCGTTACAAGTGTTGCGTCTATTGACGCCCCTTCAACATAAGGTGTTCCGAACTTAACGATATTGTCATTCACAAGCGCAAGCACTGTCGGATAGTTGAGTTTATCCCCCTCTGCTGCATGCGTTCTGTCAATTCGTACCGTATCGCCTTCCTCGACCTTGTATTGTTTACCAAGGATTTCTACAAGTGCGTACATTACTTTTCTCCTACCCCATTAATACTACTTATTTTTAAATGTTTGATAAATACAATTTGATTATAACAACGGCTTTTTTTAGCGATTTTATCGTTAATTTACCTAACAGTTATTAGGTGTTGCCTTTTCACAGTACGGATTTTATAATATTTTCCGTGAAGAAAGATGTCATTCTAAAAAATTTTATAGTATTTGAAGGGCTTGATGGAGCCGGAACAACCACACAGGCAAAGATTCTTGCAGAAAGTCTTAAAAAAAATAATAAAACGGTGTTTTTAGACGCAGAACCCACTCCGTCTCCCATAGGTGAACTCATTAGAGAAACCTATCTTAAGAAAAAGGCATCAACTACTATGCTCGCTTTAGCTCTTTTATACAGCGCCGACAGAGAAAATCATTTGAACAACCCTGATAACGGAATAAAAAAGCGCCTATCCGAAGGAAGCATTGTTATATCGGACAGATATTTGTATTCTTCAATAGCATATCAGGGCGTAAACATAGATCCGCTTATCATAGAGAACCTTAACAACTACGAAAGTCCGGAATACGTTATTTACATAGACACCCCCGTTGACGAGTGTTTAAAACGCATAGACAAACGTGGAGATGAAAAGGAACTCTTTGAACACAAAAGCTTTTTAGAAAAAACTAAACAGGGATTTGACAGAATTTTTTCGAGCCTCCCCTGTGGGGTTAAATTCATTTGCCTTAACGGGCTTGAAAATATAGATTTACTCTCTCAACATATAACGGAATTCATAAAGGCCTAATTTATTATATAGTTTATCTAATGCTATAATTAATTAAACCACTATGGAGAATCATATGAAAAGAATTAAGAGCGTATTTTGTATTTTATCTATTGTTATTTTGTGTATTTCATGTGCAAGCGGAGTAAGAACTCTTCATAATGAAGAGTATTCAGACCTCTCCTATCTGAAAGAATACTTCGGATCCGGATTTGAAGACAAAGACGCTGTTTACACCTTAAAAGATTTTAAGGATCAGCTGTCTGTTGTAGTACCCGAATACAACGGGGAAGGCACAAATGTTATTGAATGCGCCGTAAATGCGGCAGGCTATAGCGAGCTTGTTTCCACATATACATCATCCAAAATTAAAGAAAGGAATCTGTGGTACTATGCCAAACCCCTTAAAAACGTAAGAACAGATTATTTTTATACGTTCTTAGATACGGGACTTGGCAATATTGAAATGGCGAAAGACGATAAAATCACAGCAGACGAGGCTAATAATATTCTTGTTAACGTGGCAAACGCAAAAGGCTACGGAAGAAGATATATAGGCTTCTCCACCGACCCCGACATCCTTAACACAGTAAGAACGTTCTATAATGGTTTTGCCCTCTTCTCTGATGAAACTCTCTCATCTATAGGCAAAACGCTGCTTGAAAAAGAATATATTACAGGATACAACCTGAAAAACTACAATTACGAGCCAAGGTTCTTATCCGATTACACTATCGTATACAGCCACGATGATATTGACCACTTGATACAGCTTATTGCCCTAATGAAAAGCGAAGGCATTATATGCAGAATACAGATAGAACCCAAGGTGTCCGTATATCAATACTTGTTAGACTGGGGTCCTATCCCGGAACCATCCGATCATTATAGAGTTGTAAAAGACGGCGATATGTATCTTGTTAATGCAATTGAATTTGACGCTTCGTTTGAATTCTCAAAAAAACAGGACAAGGAATACTTTAATTCCCTTATTAACAAGAATGCAAAGAAGAGCAGCGATAATCCTGAGATGAAGGGACTTATAAAAGGCTCGTGGTGGCAACCCCTTTATACAAGTAGGACAGTTATGAATACCGGTGACTTCGTTGCTATTGTTAACAATACGCTCAGCAATGACAAGTATTCACTAAACACCTTCACCGTAAAAAATTCGCCTGTTGATTTCAGCGCTTTCACGCAGAGCGACGATACTCTTACAGCACAGAGGACGCCTCTTGTGGTGAATAGGGCGTTCTATAACTACCTTATCGGCGCCTCCTACGAGTAAATCCTTGAATCATTGGGTCTTTTCCGCTTCTTCGCACACAAAATTCCTTAGGCAGTACACAAAGTACAGCCTTGCGGATATTTTGGTGCTCAGGGAGCGGAAAATCCTCCAAGCATTCTGCGGATTTAAGTTTGAGGTGTTTTCGGGGTATTTTGCAAATCGGCAAATTCCTTAATATTCTAATCCTTGAAGATTCGAGTGAGAGTTGCGAACTTGAAGCCTGCAAGCAAGCGAAGATTGTACTTTGTGTACTATCAAGCGCTTGCAGGCTGAGTTTGCAAATATCGCCGAAGATTCAAGGATTACACAAAGTACAGCCTTGCGGATATTTTGGTGCTCAGGAAGCGGAAAATCCTCCAAGCATTCTGCGGATTGGGGAATATGATAGTCACAAGGTAAACTCATTCTTGCTTGAAAATAAAATTATGGATTATGTCTGTCTTGCGTAATAATATGCAATTTCTGCATATAAATCGACAGATTTATATGCAGAAACTGGGTGATAGGAATAAGATGAATTAATATTACTCCTTCTTTTTAGAATTGTTATTTTCTTTATGCTCCTTTTTCGAACCACTCTTTATCCAATACTTTCCTTCATCCTTAATATTTCCACTTTTCAAAATCATTACAATAAATCCAATTAGAATAATTATAAGTACAAACACCTTAATTAAATAACATCTCATAAAAAGAGATAAAAAATGAAAGGAAAAAAGTTCTGTCCATACAATCAACAGAACTTGCCCAATAGCAATATTAATTCTTGATGGGGAGTAGGATACACCACACGTTGCAAATAAGGTTTTATCCCAACGATATTCATC
>JAQYLW010000033.1 GCA_028719825.1 Spirochaetales bacterium
CAAGCTGTTATCGCTCAAAGCCCAATATATATACTTATCGGTTGACCAATATGTAATTATGCCAAATCATATCCATGTTGTCTTGATTTTAGAGATCGAGGCGGCGGGAGCAAGCCCCATAGATGGGAACTTAAGAGATTAAAAAAGCAAAAAGCGAAAAGATGTTGAAGGAAGAAATATCACGGCATATTCGAGAAAACAAAGTATTAAACAGCAAATATACAAAAGCAGTAACAGCTAACCAAATTGAGACTATAGAAAAAGCATAGTTATAAGAACAGCGTCGTAATCTGTGAAATCTTAATAAGCTTTTTGAACGCTTAAAATGCAGTTCTATTTGCCAACGCTTTCTATATGCTGAAACGATCTGTTCAGCGGGAATAACATCGGACAACGATGTGGCTAAAAACAACCATTTCGCAAATATCAAAGTATCTTTAGATAACTTGTTTTGTTTTCTCACAGATTTCTTTTTTGCTTTCATGGCTGCATTTTCTGCTTTGTCCTTCGGAATAGGCGAGATAATAACTCGGAGCTTTATAACACTCTTCTTACCTTTGAAAAAGCAATCAATAGAAGATAAGGTATTATCCTGAGACAAATATGATTTAAAATCTATTTTTTCAGTACAATCAACGTTTTTAAAGAGCCTCACTTGAGACGGAGAAAATCTGAACACAAATTCCGCATTGTTTTCAAGCATATATTCCATTTGAGGTGTTTTGCCATATGCTCTGTCGGCAAAATATAAATTTTCAGCTTTCACAGAGTGCAGTTTTACAGACTCACCTGTATGTATGTCAGCAATATGTGCTTTGAAACATGCCTTTTTTGAAAGGTCATATACTGTATGAGCTCTTAAAACAGTACCTTTTTTGCCTTCCAAAGGAATATCCGTTGCATCTATAGCGTAAGACGAATATCCTAAGATATTGTTACTTTCTGCTTCTTCGCTTTTGGAACTTAAATATGTCATCATAACTTCATAGAAAACGGGGGCTATTTTGATTATTTGCTTCTTCCATGCAGTATCTGACATTGAAACGCCATATTTCGCAGCCATTACGTCCGATAACCGTTGAAATGACAGACCTTCGACTATATACAAAATTGCGGCTTGTACTAATGTTGAATATTTCGTTACGATTCTTTTTCGACGCAAAACATTTGCTTTTTCTATCAGATTTATTACACTCCTCTTAATCTTTCGGATTTTTTGCTTTATCTCTTGAATTTCTTCGACTTTTAGTGTATAATTAAGCTTGTCCATATTTGCTTCCTTTGTGTTCGGATCTGTGTGCAAACTTATTTTAACACATCTTTAGCAAATATGGATATTCTTTTTTGCCTCTTAAGTTCCCATCTATGGGAGCAAGCCCCCGCCCTACGATGCGAGATAAAACACACCTTCTGTTTTGCGTACATATCGTTATAAAATAGGCACGGCAAATTGTCAAGCAAGTGCAACACCAAAACATTCACAAATAACTTCAGCAGGTGTTTTCCAGCCGAGGCATTTGCGAGGTTTATTGTTGATCTCACGTACAACTTGTTGCAGGTCATCATCGCTTAGTTCGTGAAAATTGTAGCCTTTAGGAAAGTAATAACGCAAAATATCATTGGTGTTTTCATTTGTGCCGCGTTGCCAGGGCTTATGCGGCTCTGCAAAGTACACATCCGTACTCAGCTCATCCTGCAAGAGATGAAATTCCGAGAACTCAGAACCGTTGTCCAAAGAAATACTGTATACAGGAAGGTCTTTAAGACAATGAACGATCGCCTCTCGCGTTTCACTAGCAGAACGGCTGCTGATCCGTGCAGAACAAAGGAATCTTGAGCGTCGATCAACAAGCGTAACAAGCAGACCTTTTCCCACTGCACCGTAAACTGTATCACCCTCCCAGTCACCTATCCTCAGCCGTTGCTTGATAATGTCGTCCCATTGAGGAATGATACGCTCCGGTTGGATAGAATTGTAGTTGGCATTTCTGGTGCAAAGACGCTTTCCTCGGCGGCGCAAATGGTTTTTTGGCGTAATATTGGGCAATCTCAGCTCTTTTATGTATCTGTACAGCGTTGAAACACTGAGTCTCTGATGTTCAGAGGATGAATAAAGAAGATTCCAACGTCCGCAGATCATTTCCGGAGACCAGTGCATTTTCAGTCGTTCGATAATGAACAGCCAGGCCGGACTATCCGGTTTGATTGCAAAACGCTGCCTTACGCGACGGCGGCGGATATACAGATTCTGTGCTCTCCAGTGATTGTACCGGTAAGGGTTATCCGGTTTGTGCTTAGGCTTGTATTTTGCGCAATTGCGTTTGACCTCACGACTTATAGTTGAAGGACTTCTTTCGAGAATCGCGGCTATTTCACGAAAACTTTTTCCTTCGGACAAAAGTTGTTGTAGATATTTTCTTTCTGATAGTGTAAAATGTGTATAGGATCCCATGCTGACCTCCGTGAATAATGTATTGTTGTGCTGACTACATTTTACACGAAAATCGGCGTGGGGTCTATACTTTTTCGGCAAGATTTTGCATATCTCTCCTCCGGGGCTTCGCCCCTTCGGCTCGATATGCAAAATCTTTAAGTTAAGTGTTGCACTTCATATGATAACCTATCCTGCTCCCTCTTGCTGTGGGAGCTTGTCAGGCAAGGGGCGGTAATATTATGGAGGACGCCTTCGGAGTCATTGCTCTTGTTGCGGCTGCTCCGGCTATTACAATACAGATTCTCGGTCTTACATATAAAATTCAGCACGCACGTGCTCAGCGCGCTAAAAAGAATATTCAGACTGTCGATACCGAAATATTCGAATTCAGTTGCATAAAGGAGGAAAATTAAGTATGCAGGATTTATTCATTCTCATAACTATAACAAAAAGCGAT
>JAQYLW010000034.1 GCA_028719825.1 Spirochaetales bacterium
ACTACATCAGCATTTTCTCCTGCAAGTGTTCCTCCACCCTGACGAATTACTTCATATTGAAGGCCTGACTCTGTTTCTATAACTCCTTCGCGTTTTTTGTTTTCATCTAAAAATTCTTGAGCGATTACTATGTTTTTATCAGCAATTATTTTAGTAATTTCATCAATTCTTTCCCTGAAGGCGTCTTCTATTTCTTGTCTTTCTTCTTCACTAACCTCAATACCTTCATTCGCATCCGTGATGCCTTTAATAAGGTTGTTCATAGCATCTGTAATTGCATTGTCATCAAAGCCATAGTATGAATATTCGCCTTTCATATTACTCATTGTGGCATTGCCGATAAGATATGCAAACCTGTTCTCACCGGTAATAGAAGATGGATTTTCATCGCTTGGAGATTCTATAGTTTCCGTAACCTGAGGTTGTGCGCTTTCGGAAGAAGAAGGATTAATATGACCTATAGCATAACCTAAAATAAAAGCGATAACGCATACCACGCACAGTATGACTATTGATTTTTTTGAAATTGTCATTTTCCCCTCACTAATAATACTCTTTATTAATTTACAAATAACCGTGCATTATTTCAATAGAACGCCTCTTGGCAAAAGACCGTATAACTAAAACTTCACTCCTGCATAAAGCTTATTCTCTTTTATGGAAATAAGCATATAATTGAGTTCTTTTTTAAACATCATCGCATTGATTTTTTCTATTTCCTCTGCAGAGACAACATCAGCCTGATTAAAAACTATAAAGCTGTATCTTCCCTTTTTATCCTTTTGAATACAGGAGGGGTTGTCTATGAGCTTTTCGATAAACGAAAGTGAGCAAATCGGGGGAAGAGGCGTGGTTTCTTTTATAAGCTCTTCATATCCGAACAGGACATCCTTTATGGGTTTACCTAATGCCGATAAGCCTACAACACAGAGGGTTGAATCCGTTTCATCTATAACGACAGGATCACGTTGTGTGTGAAATTTAAGGGGCAGACCACGTGAACCGTCTGCCTCTATTATTGTTTTATCGTATTTTACAAGGTTTTCTTTAATAACAGCTTCACCAGGATTTATGCATTTGCCGTTTTGATAATTCCACAAACACGTTGCACCTTCAAACACAAGATTTGACTGAACCTTTGTTGTTGTAGTTACCAATACCCTTTCCCCGTATGAAGAAAAAATATTGGCAAGCTTCACCATTAAGGATGTTTTCCCCCCACCTCCCGTTATGGAGATAACGCTTGCATCCTTTAAAAAGAACCTGAGCGAAGATGATAAAATCTCATTATAAACGGATTTCATTATTCTACTATAATCTGATGAGTATCCTTATCCGTGACTTCACCTATTATCCGAGCATCCGTATATTCGCTTACAAATTCCTCGGCTTCATTATAAGGAAGGGAGAGCAAAAGTCCTCCCGATGTCTGAGGATCATACAGAATATCCGTAAGTGGAAGAGGGATTGATTCTTTTATTAAAATCTTACCCTCCGTGTATTCCCTGTTGTAATATGAGGCACAGGGCAGATAACCGTACTCTGCAAGCGAAAATGCTTCTTCTATATAGGGCACAGCTTTTGCTTTGATTCTTATGCTGTATTCCTTTTTATCTGTCATTTCGGCAAGGTGTCCCAAAAGACCAAAACCCGTAACATCGGTTGCGGCATGTACCGTGTGGTTTTTGGCAATTAAACAGGCGTATTTATTCAAAAGCGTCATGCTGTCAATTGCACTCTTTATTCCCTGTTGCGATACGGCAGAACATCTGTATGCCGTGTTTATTATCCCAACCCCCAAGGCCTTTGTAAGTACTACTGCATCCCCTTTTACTATTGTGTTGTTGCGCCACACCTTGTTTTTTTCAACCTTACCCGTAACGGCAAGCCCGTATTTAATTCCCTGATCTTCTATTGTATGTCCGCCGGCAATCGCTATCCCTGCTTCTGTTGCCTTGGATATTCCTCCCTCAAGAATCCTTTTCAAAATTCCTTTATCGAGTTTTTGAACAAAGCACATTAGGGATAAGGCATAAATGGGTTCTGCTCCCATTGCATATATGTCACTTAACGCATTTGCTGCTGCAATCTGTCCAAAAATAAAAGGATCATCAACCATAGGAGGGAAAAAGTCAACGGTGGATACTAAGGATAAATCATTTGTAATATTATAAACAAGCGCATCTTCCGCACCGTCAAACCCCACTTCAAGATGCTCATCTTTAAAAGACGGCAGTCCTTCAAGAACTTTCATAAGGTCACGTGCTTTAAGCTTTGCCCCGCATCCTGCTGCTGAAGAAAAACTTGTCAACTTAACATTATCGCTCATATATAATCTCCTTTTCTTTTCCGCAAACTGCATATATCCCCTCAAGCCCTTCGGATTTTTTCATCTGTTCAATATCATCCCTTTGCATATCGTTTTGCAAAACAAGACAAGAGGAACAACTTGATGAAATGAAACGCGGAGTGGGAGAAATACAAAACGGATAAGACTTGAATTTTTTCTTTGCAAGAATAGTGTGATAGTGAGATTCAAAAGTGACTACAAGAACCTTGTCCATCAATTCAAAAACTCTTTGCTCTTTTCGTTGATACGCTTACTTGCATATGAAAACATATGCATTCTTTTCATAAGACCCTGCGATTTTTTCTTGCCGCTTTGCTCTGCTTCTAAATATTCGTCTATAGTGTTGCACGAAGACATGTACAATCTGTACATATCCCTGACCTTTGCGGATAAACTGGACATTATCGCCATGATTCGCTGAGGTTTTGCATTGAAGAACTCCGTGAAATTATCATGAGTAATGATTTCAACCTCGGTATCTTCCAATGCCACTGATGTTCCATAGCGAGGGAGCGACTCCAAAAACCCAAGCTCTCCGAAAAAACTACATCTTTCGTTCACGCTTAACACAACCCTGTGTTCAGTGTTGTATCCGCCATAGATTCCAACCCTACCCGACACAATATAGTACATCCAAAGCTCAAAATCGCCCTCGTTCGATATAATCTGACCTTTCTTGAATTTTTTATTCTCAATCATGTGAATCTCGTTTTATATATGTATTATATACTATTTTCATTATATTTTAAAATAAGGGATGGAGAGCTGATTGATCCTCTCTCATAACATACTGATATTATTCTCTTTCTAAAAGATAAACAGAATACTTTTCAGCCTGATAGTTGTCCCTTTATTCTCTACAGAGCCCTGAATGCTCTCTGACATATTTAGGACCTTTGGCATAATCGTCAAAATCCATATTTTTTGCAATTTCAATCATTGTAAATGCAGGATTTTGAATTTGATCCTTTGATGCAAAAAGTATGTCTTTTTTGTATGAATCAGTCGCAATATCAATAAGCGACAACACCTTGTCCCTTTCATCAGGATGCGTTACAAACGCAATTTTGTCGTATGGCTTTTTAAGTATATTCTCAAAAGAGATATCCTCATCATCAGATAAGCGCTCTTTATCTTTAAAAACAGCAGAGTAAAATCTGTTCATACGTGCATCTATTAGAGGAATTACAACCCTGTCTTTGTCGTGATTTTTATAAGACAAGGCAAGGGTTAAGAGCGAGGATACGCTTTTTATTCTAATCCCCTTTGATGATGTAAATCCCTTAGCCACGGATGAGGCAATGCGCAGCGATGTAAACGAACCCGGCCCCTCTGAAATAACAAAATACTCTATATCGTCCAAACACACATTGTGCTCGTCCATAATTTCCAAAATGCCATCAAGAAGCTTCTTATCCGCCCTTCTCAAATCCGGATAGCTTTTACAAAAAATTTCATCATTCACTTCAAGCGCAATGTAAAGCGAATCCGATGACGAATCAATTGACACTATAGCCATTTTATCCTGCCTTTGAAATAACAACCTCTCTATCACCGTTTTGATTTATTGAAATTGTTATTGAATTATAAGATATGTTCTTAAGATAATCCTTAATCAAAAGGGGCCATTCAATACACACAATGCTATCTGATGACAAGATGTACCTTCCGTCTATAAGATCAAATTCAGTAGGATCGGAAAGCCTGTAAAGGTCAAGATGATAAAGGCTGTTTTTACCTGATGTATAATGCTGAACAAGTGTAAAGGTTGGAGAAACAATGGGCTCCGTAATACCAAGGCACTCTGCTATTCCTTTAACAAAAACAGTTTTTCCTGCCCCTAAACTCCCTGACAAAGTTACAACGCTTCTTTGTTTTAAACCTGCCATAAATTCATAGGCAAGAGAGAGCATTTCATCCTCGTTATGAACGATGTATTTTTTATCAAACTCTATCATTGTTGTTTATTCCCTTTAATCATGCTTATGACAATCACAATGCGTATGATCGCTATGATGGTGTTCATCGCTTTGTATATGTTCCTTATCATGACAATCGCATTCGTGTTCATCCTTGTCCTTGTTAGGATATACGAACTTATAAGGAGCTGAAGCATTAAATTCCTTTATAAGCGAGTCTATCATGGGATCCTTATCGTCTGTTTCAATAAGGTTATAAAGGGATTTTTCGGCATTCTCATAATCGGATGTGTACAAATTCATCAGCACTAAATTTGACGAATAGGAAGGATTATCCCTATCTAAATCCTCTGCTGTTTTCATATACACTTTAGCCAGCTCCTTTGAACCCACTTCCCATTCAGACATAGCAAGTTCGTTATAGAACAAAGCGTCTGTATTATCGCTTTTAAGACACGACAACAAAACATTTCGTGCCTCTTCAAATTTACGAGATACCCTCAATGCCCAGCCGTACAAAAGCGCATATTGATATTCCTTGTTGTATTTTTCGTATAATGCGAGGGCTTTTTTAATCCCTTCGTCAAACCTGTCTGTCATTATAAGATCATACACTTCGGCATATTCGTCTTCCTTCTCCATGGCTTCTGCTGCCTTACTTCGCATTTTTTTTGCGTTTTTAAGGCGGGCATCCTCTGTTTTATACGATGCTATAAATTCATCAAGATATTCTGCGGATGATACAAAATTCCCCTCTCTGAAATGGAACGATGCAAGTTCATATGCGATATCCGAGCTTTGGGGGAACATAGCCCGAGCGGCTTTTAGAGTTTCAAAAACAAGATTGTCATATGCCTCGTAATCCTCAATATTTGTTTTTTGAGCTTCGGCGGCCTTATAGGCATAAACGGCAGACAAGAGAATAAAGGTTTCTTCATTAGGCATTAGTATTGAAATTGCTTTCAAAAGTGTTTCGGCATTGTCATAGTCCTTTTTTTCAATGCGTACCTTTGCAGCCGTTAACAGATTCAAAACGGCATTTTCTTCGCCTAAAATAATACTCTTGTAATAATCAAGATACTTATGTGCAAACCCTTTACTGTCTGACGCATAATGAGAAAGAGCATAGATTATCCCTGTTTTAATAGCAGACAATTCAACATCAGATGTATTGTCGTTTCCACTTCTTAAAACCGGAAGAGGAATTTCGGGATTGAGGCGTACCCCACCCATTATAACAGAACTGCCGGGAGGGATTTTGATATATTCAATATACGACTTGTTATCCATTATTTCTCCCATGATAAAAGGATTTCATAAGACTCATTTAATTTCTTAAGAGTTTCTTCGGCTTCTTCCCTTTTATTCCTCTCTTTTTGTACGGCATTCTCGGATGCTTTATTTATAAATTCATCCGATGATAGCTTCTTTTCAGCCTCGCTGAGCAGCGTATTGTTCTTGTCTATGTCCTTTTTTATTCTTTTAAGACGTGCTGTAATATCAACGTCAAAAGGCACCTTCACAGAACACTCATAACCGTATGAACCCGTAAAGATATAACCATCACGCTTTGCACGATCGGAGAATTCTATACTTGAAAGAGCTGCGCCCGTCTTTATGTATTCGCCCTCGTTTTTAACAAATTCTATAAATTCATCACCGGTGGCGCTGACAATGGCATCTGTTTTATAGCTGTCCGTAAGACCCAGAGTGATTTTTAATGATCTTAAATCACGCAGTATTTTTTTAACAAGCTCCACCTTTGCTTCATCTTTGTCTGATATTGCATTCAAATCCGGAGTTGGGTAAGAGAGAGCTATCAACGGCTTTTCGGAATGTGGAAGATTGGAATAGATTTCTTCTGTTACAAGAGGTATAAACGGATTCATCATAAGCAATGACTTTGAGAGTATATCAAGAAGAATACTGATTGTTTCGTTTTGAACATTTTGATCCTCGCTTGATAAAAACAGTTTTGCCCTCTCAATATACACCGCACAGAAGTCATTCCAAAAGAAATCATAAACGGCGGCTGCGGCATCGTTGATTTTATACTGTTCAAAGCTATCAGAGATTTCCTTTAACGTTTTATTTAAACGAGAATAAATCCATTTGCCCCAGGTATTGAGTTTTATTGAATTAACATCAACAAGGGTGCGCCCTTCAAGGTTCATCAAAAGATATCGAGAGGCATTCCAAACCTTGTTGGCAAATTTGCTTCCGAATTTGAAGCTGTCCTTGTCTATCTGTATATCCTGCCCCTGACTTGCCATGTATGCAAGAGTGAACTTCATGGCATCAGAACCATATTCGTTTACAATCTCTATAGGATCTATTCCGTTACCAAGGCTCTTTGACATTTTTCTGCCTTTCTTATCACGCACAAGAGAGGTGATATATATGTCTTTAAACGGAACCTCTCCCGTGAACTCCAAGCCCGCCATTATCATCCTGGCTACCCAAAAGAAAATAATATCATATGCCGTTATAAGAGCATTTGTGGGATAGAAGGTTTTTAAATCCGCAGTTTTTTCGGGCCACCCAAGCGTGCTGAAAGGCCAAAGCCACGATGAAAACCACGTATCAAGAACATCCTCATCCTGTTTAAGATTTTCGGATGAGCATTTTGGACACTTATGAGGTTCATCCTTTGAAACAATAACATGTCCGCACTCCGAGCAAGTCCATACCGGTATTCTATGTCCCCACCACAGCTGTCTTGAAATACACCAAGGCCTTATGTTTTTCATCCAATGGATGTATGTGCTTTCCCATTTTTCGGGATAAAACCGTATCTTACCCTCCTCAAGCGCTTTTAGGGCCTTTTCTGCCATTCCGTCCATTTTTACAAACCACTGTTTTGAGAGATACGGCTCTATAAGAGTTGAACATCTGTAGCAGTGTCCGACCTCGTGAGTAAGCGGAGTTTCACTTATATAAAAACCGCCCTCCTTTAGTTTCTCAACCGTTTTCTTCCTTGCCTCTGTTACGCTTAAATTTCTAAACTCTTCGGGCACAGCGTTATTCAATGTTCCGTCAGGGTTCAAAATATTGATCTTTTCAAGGTTGTGGCGTCCTGCACATTCGTAGTCGTGAATATCGTGCGCAGGCGTAATTTTGACGGCCCCTGAACCAAATGTCATATCTACAAAGGAATCGGCAACAATTTTGATTTTCCTGTTTGTAAGGGGCAGATCTATTTCTTTACCTATAAGATCCTTATACCTTTCGTCGTCCGGATGAACGGCAACAGCAGTATCGCCAAACATGGTTTCGGGTCGTGTTGTTGCAACAACAACATAGCCGCTTTTATCACTAAAGGGATATTTTATATTCCACAAAAATGAGTCTTCCGAAGAATAGTCAACCTCATCATCTGAAAGGGCTGTTCCGCAGTGAGGACAATAGTTGACAAGATACTCTCCCTTATAAATCAAACCCCTTTCATAAAGAGTGACAAAGCATTCCTTAACGGCATCCTGCAGTTTTTCATCCATAGTAAAACGCTCTCTTGACCAATCGCATGAGCAGGCTATTGTTTCAAGCTGGCGTTTAATAATATCGTGGTGTTTGTCCTTTACAAGCCATGTCCTTTCTAAAAATTCCTCACGGCTCATATCCCTGCGTTTTTTTCCCTCCTTCTCAAGGGCGCATTCAACAACATGTTGAGTTGCAATGCCGGCATGATCAGTTCCGGGAAGCCATAGAGTTTTATAACCCGTACTTCGTTTATACCTTACTATAATATCCTGAAGAGTGTTGTTAAGAGCATGCCCCATATGCAAGATGCCCGTAACATTTGGAGGTGGCATAACAACGGAAAATGTTTTATCACTATTTGAATTATCAGGATTGTAATACCCTTCGTTCAAAAGCTTTTTATAAATTCTTTCTTCAAAATCCTTTGGTGAATAAACCTTAGACAGTTCTATATTCTTCATATCCTAATAATGATAGAATTAATAGGATATTTTTTCAACAAATGCCCTCTTGTCGGGTGCTTTTACAAAGGACGATCCCGTAACCAGAATATCCGCACCACAGTGTTTGAGCTCTTCGGCATTTTGGGCCGTCACCCCTCCGTCAACGGAGATCTTGTATGAATAGTGCTCTATTTGCCTTATCTCATCAAGCATTTTTATCTTATTCAATGAAGATGGTATAAAGTTCTGTCCTCCCCAGCCCGGATTAACGCTCATAACAAGAACAAGATCCACATATTCTAAAATCTCGCTTAGGGCGCTTACGGGTGTTGAAGGAACAATGCTTACTCCGGCCATTATAGAATGTTTTTTTATCATTCCTATCACTCTGTTTAAATGCACAGTGCTCTCGTAATGAACTGTTATGGCATCAGAGCCTGCTTTTGCAAAGTCATCAATAAAATTTTCTGGTTTCTCAACCATTAAATGGGTGTCAAAAAACAAATCCGAATGCGGACGAGAGGATGAAATAAGCTGTGAACCAAATGTTATTGGTGGAACAAAATGTCCGTCCATAACGTCAAAATGCACCCATGGGGCAGAGCTTTCTTTAATTGTTCTAAGAGAAGAACGAACATCTGAAAAATCAAATGCCAATAGCGATGGTGATACGATTGTTTTATGTTCTTTATCCATCATCCCTCCGATTATATTATGCCGAAAGCTTTGAATACGATTGGGCTATGTTAGTGCAAAAATCACCGATATGTTCAAGATGACGTGTCATATCAAACAACAAGAGTTCCTTTTGAATGTTATCGGATGATACCTGCATTCTCTTTTCAACATAATCAACAAGTGAGCTTCTTTCCTTATTTATTTTATTTTCAAACTCGTATGCTTTCATAAGATCATTTTTACTGAAAGAGGTCTTAATATGCTCATTTATATAAGAAAGATACTCTGTGACCATGTCAACATAGTACAGTATTCGCGTTTCTGCTTCTTTTGAGAAAACATATCCCTCATCACGCCTTTTTTTGGCATCACACACAAGGGTAAAACAGCTGTCAGTTATGGACTCAAGCTCATCAATCCCCCTTATATAACAGGTTAGTTTATTAACAAGTCCGCTTGACGGCGATTGCTTCATAAGCTTAACACAAAGGGAGGTCAAAACATCTTGCATATCATCAGCATAATCCTCATCTGCTCTCATTTTGTTTACAACATCACCCATATCTTCGTTTGGATGACTTATCACTATCCTAAAATCTTTAATCATACCAAGCGTCAGTTCACCGAGTTTTGCAATTTCATCTCTCACCGCACCTAAATACAATTCCGGGGTTGAGGAATACGATATTGCCGAGCTTACGCTAAAAGCATATTTCTTTTTAACATCCTTGCTTTCTGTTTCAGGAAGGATTGTTTCAATAAATTTCGCAAGGTATTTGGTAAACGGAAAGAATATAAGAGTATTAAGAACATTGAATATGGTATGGAACATTGAAAGATAAAACGGAAGAATTGATGAAAGCTCAGTACTTGTTGCCGTAAATACATCACCGGGAGTAATGTAGTTTACAAGGTTCATAAGAGGCTTTAAAAATATCAATGCGATAACAGAACCTATAACGTTGAACAAGGTATGGGCAACGGCTGCACGGCGAGCATTGACATTTGTACCTATTGACGAAAGAAGAGCAGTTATGGTTGTACCTATGTTTTGCCCCAAACACAATGCACAGGCGGCATATGGTCCAATCCATCCCTGATATGCAAGGGTGATAGTAAGCGCCATTGAAGCCGCAGATGCCTGAATAATACCCGTAATAAGCATACCGAGTACGGTACAAAGGATCATATTTAAAACGGTAGGCTCACTTAAACGCCTAAAGAATTCAAACAGCGCTACGTTTTCGCTCACATCAGGTATTGCCTTTTGAATGAAGAACAGACCAATAAACAGTATTCCAAGCCCCGCAAATACATCTGCAATATTAAGCACCTTTTCTTTTTTTACAAACTGCATGGGGAAAGAAATAAACAAAAGTAAAAATGCAACAAGAACTATATCAAATTTAAAGCCGAAAAGCGAAACTATCCATGCAGAAACCGTGGTACCTATATTAGCACCCATTATAACGTTAATTGCCTGAACGAGATTGATAAAACCGGCATTTGCAAAGCCCACAACCATAACCGTGGTTGCAGAGGACGACTGAATTAAAATAGTAACCAAAACACCTGTAAGAATACCGACTATTCTGTGTCCGGTCATGAAATGCAGTATTGATTCAATGCGTTTTCCGGCAACCTTTTGAAGACCCTGCGACATCATTTTCATTCCGAAAATAAACAACCCGATGCTTCCGAAAAACTGCAAAATTCCTGCAACTATCTTCATAATACCCTCATTGTTGTTTGTTCCGGATAGCCTCACTTATCGTGATCGGAACAAACTGTGAAACATTTACATTATGCTGTATCAATTCCCTCACAAGCGAAGAACGGACTATTCTATACTCCTCGCTTGACGGAAGAAAAACAAAATCCAAATTGTAATTTAAAAGCTTATTTGCAGAAGCAAGCTCCGATTCGTAGTCATAATCGGATGAATTTCTTACTCCGCGAACTATAACGCCTATATTATGCTCTCTTGCATAGGAAGCAACAAGATCAGAGGTTGAATCCACATATACGTTACTAAACTCTCCAAGGCATTCTTTTAAAAGTTCAACCCTCTCTTGAGTTGTAAAAAGCGGTTTTTTTAAACTGTTTTGAGCAACGACAACATAAACATAATCAAAAAGGGATGCAGCTCTTTTTATAATATCCAAATGACCGTTTGTAGGTGGATCAAAAGAACCTGGCACCATCACCTTCATTATGTCTACCTCTTATTTTTTTGTACTATTTCTTGTAGGAGAGCATTGTTTTCCTTAGACTCAGCAACGCATTCTTCAACAATTTGAAAATCAAAAACTCTTTTTGTCTTTCTGGTCTTTTCATCGAAAACAAGGCCGGAGCGGTTTACCTTTATCTTTGCAAATTTTCCTGAACCGACATATGATACTACTTCATCGCTTGCCGGATTCAGAGCTTTTTTTGCCTCGGATAGCGCACAGTCAAAATGCACAAATCCATCACCGTCCTGAGATGAAAAAGCTTCAGAAATATAATGAATATCCTTACCGCATATTTTGCACTTTATATGCGGATCGTTTAAATGAATATCTTCAGAACCATCATCAGTAAAAGAAGACGGCTTACATGGTTTTTTATGTAAAGTATATGGAAGTGAAAACTGTCCGTCGTCTTCTTTTGCCGTTTTTTGGTTTCTGATTTTTTTTTGCATCTAATCTGAAATCGCCGTAAAAATTATTTTGCAGTCGCTTTACCGCCGACTCTTTCCTTTACCTTTGCTTGCTTACCGACCTTATCACGCAGATAATAAAGTTTTGCTCTGCGGACTTTACCAAAGCGGGTAACCTCTACTTTTTCAACACGAGGGCTTGCAAGCGGGAAAATTCTTTCTACTCCAACTCCGTAAGAAATCTTTCTAACCGTAAAGGTTCTGCGAACACCGGAATTGTTCAAAGCTATGACTGTTCCTTCAAAAACCTGAACTCTTTCGGTAGTTCCTTCAATAATTTTAAAGTAAACCTTAACGGTATCACCTACAGAAAATGTCTCTTTTCCCTCTTTAATCTGCTCATTTTCAATCTTCTTGATATAATCCATTTTAAGATCCTTTTTATTATCAGTTGATATTTTTACTCATTAAGTCTATACGATTTTTTATTGTTTTTTCAAGTCTTTTTTTATATCTCCAATCGTTAATTTGCTTATGGTTTCCCGAAAGCAAAACTTCAGGCACTCTCATCCCCTCATATTCCTGAGGACGAGTGTATTGAGGATACTCTAACAGAGAATCGTTAAAACTCTCTTCAACAAGGCTTTCGGGGCTTATCACCCCGTCTATAAGGCGATAAATTGCATCAACCATTACAAGGATAGCCGTTTCTCCTGAGGATAACACATAATCCCCTATTGAAAGCTCATCCGTAACAAAAGAATCTATTACCCTTTGATCTAACCCCTCATAGTGACCGGCTATAAAAACAAGTTCTTTTTCATTTGAAAGCTCTTTGGCAATACTCTGATTGAAAAGCTTACCGGAAGGAGTTGGGTATATAACACGCTTAGAGGTGGCATCTATGCTTTTTAGGGCCTTGAACAGAGGTTCGGGCTTCAATACCATACCGGCGCCCCCACCGTAGGGCTCATCATCACATTTATGGTGTTTATCGGTGGTATAATCCCTAAAGTTGATTATATTGACATCCAAAAGGCCTTTTTCTTTTGCCAATAACGGTATACTGGTGGAGAAAAACCCTTCAAATACTTCCGGAAATAGAGTAAGTATAGTTATTTTCATAGATCGAGAAGCTCCAAATTCAACAATTCAATTTCGCCTTTTACAAGATCCACATCGCCTAAGAAATGCTTCTGATAGGGTATAATGAAATGTTTTCCGTCATTGCGCATCACTTCTAAAAAGGGCACATTCCCACCTTCTATAATATATATAATGCTGGCAACCTTTTGTGCATTGTACATAACATCAAGTCCGATAAGATCACTGGTGTAAACCTCATCCTTTTCAAGACGATGGGCAAATTCACGTTTTACATACAGCTTTGCCCCACTGAGCACAGCGGCCTTTTCCTTTGTATCGTACCCTTCAAATAGCATGAAATACATTCCGGCCTTATGATTGCTCTTTTTGATCTTTTTAACTATGAGCTTTATGATGCTTTTGTTTTTAAGATGAGCAGTTACTTCCATTCCTGCTTTAATATGCTCACCGGATGAAGAAAAAAACAAGGCCTTGACAATTCCATCAAGGCCAAATGTTGAGATGAGTGTAGCTGTTAACAACTCGTCGTTTTTCAGTCAATAATCTCCAAAATTGCATGCTTACCGGTTTTTACCGAAACAGCAGAGAGTAATGTGCGAATTGCCTTTGCAATGCGACCCTGCTTTCCGATAACCTTTCCGATATCTTCACGTGCAGTTCGAAGCTCTATCACAATTGATTTTTCTCCCTCTACCATCTTAACATCAACTTGGTTAGGATCGTCAACAAGCTTTTTTGCAATAAACTCAATTAGCTCTTTTTCCATATATTCTCACCTCTCTATTTGTACACCACACTTGTTCAATATACTCTTAACGGTATCGGATGGAACGGCTCCTTTTTTAAGCCAATCCTTTACCCTATCCTCTTTAATAGAATATTGATTTTGCTTTTCGCACGGATGATAGTACCCCAGTTCTTCAATGACTGCCGCAGATCGTGAAAATCGTGAATCTGATACGATAATTCTATAATATGGGCGCTCTTTCTGACCCATTCTTTTCAATCTCATACTTACCATAATAAGCAAAAAACTCCTTATATCTTCGTTATTCTATTCCAACATACCGATTTTTTCAAGCAAAGCGGATTGTAATTTTTTATTTTTGGTCACTTTTCTCATTGTTAATCTAATTTTTTCAAATTTTTTTAAGAATCTGTCTACATCTCCTATGCTCACTCCGGCGCCGCGTGCTATTCTTTTTCGCCTTGGAGGACCTATGAGGCGGTAGTTGTCTCTTTCTTTCTTTGTCATTGAATACATAATGGCTTTTTCTTTTTTAAGCTCATCGGTATTTATTGCATCCTCGCTTATCGCAGTGCTCAAACCCGGAATCATGGACAGCATTTTTTTAAATCCACCCATCTTGTTTACGCTCTCAAGCTGCATAAGATAGTCCGCTATTGAAAAAGCATGGTTTTCAAGTCTTTCTTCCATGCGGCGTGCTTCTTCTTCGCTTATGGTCTTCTGAGCCTGTTCAACAAGCGACACAACATCGCCCATGCCAAGGATTCTTGAAGCTATACGCTCCGGATAGAATACATCGAGGTCCTCTTTTTTCTCACCGTTTCCTACGAACTTTACACTTTTTTGAGTAATTGAAGCTATGGAAAGAGCCGCACCGCCTCGTGTATCCGAATCGAACTTTGTAAGAATAACGCCGGTTATACCGATTTTTTCGTTAAACTCTTTTGCAATATTGGCAGCTTCCTGACCGATTGACGCATCGGCAACAAAAATCTTTTCGTCAGGCTTTGCGACCTCAACAATAGAGCCAAGCTCGTCCATAAGTGACGTATCTAAGGACAGGCGACCGGCTGTATCCAGAATAACAGTATCTATTTGATTCTTTTTTGCATACGAAATTGCTCTTTCTACTATGGCGCAGACATCGCTTGTATCCTCGCTATAGAACTCTACGCCTGCATCCGATGCAACAATTTTAAGCTGTTCAACCGCAGCTGCTCTTTTTAAATCGCACGCAACAAGCATTACACGTCTGTTTTCGCTTTTCAGCCTGTATGCAAGCTTACCTGCCGTTGTGGTTTTTCCGTTTCCCTGAAGCCCCATAAGGACTATGACGGATACAACGTCCGGCCCCTTGAGATGAAGCGATGAATCCCCATCCCCCTTAAGCAATGCCGTTATCTTATCATAGACAATTTTTACAAACTGTTCCTTGGGATTTACGCTTTGAAGAACAGCAGTTCCTTTCACCTCATCAAGGGTAGAGTTTACAAACCGCCTTAGGACCCTCAGATTTACATCTGCATCCAAAAGCGCATTCTTTATATCTTCAACTGCGTCTTCTACATTCCTCTCCGTAATCTTTGAATTACCCGAAAGTTTTTTAAAGACAGACGCTATTCTTTTTGATGTATTTTCAAACATACAAACTATAATATTCAATAAAATAATGTATTACAAGTTTACAAAAATCCTGTTTCCCTGCTTGTCTATTGCATAAAACCATACATGGAATTTCTGCACATTAAAGCAAACTTTGCACATCTGAGGGATAGTTGTTCTATAACTTCCTCTGCTGTTTTATCGAATGTGAAATTACTGTATTTAACACATCCGTCCTTTATTGTTTTTATAACCGATGAAGGCAGTTCTTCTTTTCCTATGCATGATGAAAGATACACAAAGCACTCATCATTGTTTTCAAGGTGATCTATTGCAAGTTTTCGGGCGTATAAATTAAGGGAAACATCAGCCTTGCTTGCATCCTTTGTCCAAACGCTGCCGCCTCCTATAGGAGATGTAACGGAATAGAAATCGCACGCAAGTTTTCTTCCCGTGATTCCGCAGTCGGCAACTGACGAATGGGTTGTGTATTTGCCGGTTCCGTTAATTACATATTTTGCACCCTGTTCACCTATCTGAGCTTTAATAAACGATACAAGATGTTCTTCGGATCCCGAAAGAACAGGCACGGCAGCTATAACCGTGTTTGTTTTTCCGTTTTCATCAAGGGTAATCTGCGTTTTTATATCAAGACCCAAAACAGGAGCGTCCGGGAGAGCATAGAACTTTTTATATTCCTCCGTATTATGTCTGAAAAACTTGCTTTCTGGACTATATCTGTACAGTGCAAGTTCGTACAAAACGGAGCAAAGGCGTTTTGCCCTCATATGAGCAAGGGAGAGAAATTTATCAGAGCGTGATGCATAACCCACAAATACTCCCTGATCTCCCCAGCCTGTAACTTCCTTGTTGCACTGTCTGTTCGGACTGCTGACTCCCATTGAAATATCCTCTGATTGCTCGCCGATAAGGTTGATAACATTGATTTTATCCACCTCTATTGCGTTATCCTTCCATAAATCACCGTAGCTCTTTGAATAGCCTATTTCGCTCAAAGCTGATATAACAAATTCCTTAATCTGCTTATCATCAAAGTGCTTTGTGCTTTTAACCTCTCCGCCTAAAACAACCGTGTTCCCTTTTATAAGAACCTCTACGGCATATCGCGTAAAAGGATCATAGGATAAATAGCGATCTAAAACATAGCTTGAAATGTAATCTGCACACTTATCGGGGTGCCCTAACGAAACTGCTTCTGCAGTACTTTGAAAACTCATAACGTCTCCTTTTTAGCCTCTCTCGTGGGCAATTTGGAAATAAATCCACGGCCTTAAATCAGCGAAATTAATAATAATAAATAATCATTCGTCAGTCAAGAAAAAAAAACCCGAAGCGAACACCACGCTTCGGGTCAAGTGATGAAAAAGGAGGCATTATCACCACTTTAAGGAGATACAAAAATGGCTATTCACAAATTCACTACCACATAATAATTGACTATAAATCCCTTATACATCGCTGACCTCATTTTTATACATGAGAGTCGCAACGTGCTTTTCATTATCCGAATGAGTCATAAGCGCATTAGCAACAAGCGCCCTGTTTTCATTCTCCAGCTCGGCAAGAATCTGCTCATTTTTACGAACGCTTGCCACAGTGCTGTCGTAGCGAGATGACTGGTAAAGGAAAAAGAATAGACTGCAGTTAGTTAAAACAACCATCATAATAAGCGTGAGATAAGTTTTAAAACTGATTCTATGTTCCATACTATTTCTCCTTTACTGCAACACGCAATTTCGAACTGCGTGATGACGGATTATTGGTCAATTCTTCATCTGACGGCACAACAGGCTTTTTTGTAAGTATGCTAATCTTACCGTCTGCATTAAGAGAACGAAATGTCCATTTGGCTATTCCGTCCTCGAGTGAATGAAACGAAATTACCTCTATTCTTCCGTTTACATTCAAAATTTCATAAGCGCTTAAAAGAGCACTTTGAAATCTTTTTAATTCATCGTTTACCTCTATTCTCAGAGCCTGAAATGATTTTGTTGCCACATCGGTTTTGCTTTTCGCTCTTTGTGAAGCGGAAAAACATCCCGAAATTATTTCGTGCAACTCGCTGCTCGAATTAATTTTTTTGTTCTTTCTGTACTTTACTATTGCCCCGGCTATACGGCGCGAATTCTTCTCGCCGCCGAATTTATAAAGAATATCCCGAAGCGATTCTTCACTGTAGGTGTTAACAACCGTATATGCGCTTTTTGAAGAATTCTCATCAAGACGCATATCGAGTTTTTCGTCCGTAAACGAAAACCCTCTTTGTGCTTCTTTGAAATGGTACATACAAAGTCCCAAATCAAAAAGGATGAGATCTGGTTGTTCTCCTTTGTAGGATGAAAGGAACTCATCACTCCATGCATGAACGCTTTTAAATCTGTCCTTAAAAGGAAAGAGGCGTTCATTTGCCCTCTCTATCATTTTTTCATCAGCATCCACACCTATGATTTTTAACTGCGGATACTTATTCAAGAAAGAGAACGTGTGCCCTCCTTCTCCTAAATTCATATCAAACACAAGGCGCGCATTATCCGCACCAGATAACTCAAGAACCTCATTCAACAATACCGATTTATGAATTGTCGTCATTTTTTGACTGCCACCGGCATTGCCTGTTTTACGGCATTCTCTATTTCCGCAGGGTCATCTGCTTTTGCTATATATGACTCATATAGCGCCTTGTTCCATATCTCTATTCTGTTCATCATACCCACAACCATTATTTCGCTTTTCAACTCAAGGGAAGCAAAAGCCCTAAGGTTTGCAGATATCATGATTCGTCCTGCTTTATCAAACTGTACTTCCGTTGCCGGTGCTACAACATGCATCTGCAAAAGCTGCCATGCCGGGTCGAAAGATTTTTCTCCATCGTCCAGCAAGGTGTTTGCCAGTTTTTCAAAATTCTCGGGTTTTAGAACCTGCAAACACCTGCGTGAATCAGACGACTTTGTTACGACGAGTGTTGTTGTGTCAAATTGACTTTTCAGCCTTGAGGGGATCAATAAACGACCTTTTTCATCAAGAGACACACTGTGCTCGCCTGTTAATAACACCTTATTTCTCCATTAATGAAAGAATAAAGCACTTACGAAGTGCCCTCCGTAAGCACCCTATCTGTTGGAACACGTATTCGGCTTTTTTCCCACTTTATATAAAAAAACTGAACCAACGTTCCATTTTCTCCCACTTTTTACCATTAATCTACACCATTATCCCAAACCTTGCAAGGGACAATAATTGATATTTTGTAGCTATAAAGATGCTACCTATACAAATGTTTAGTATTGTGTGATAAGATGCTGTCGTAAACGTTAACAATATTAGATAAAAAAGTAAAAATTTTAGTGGGATGTAAGTTCGCCTACATTATAGCTTTTTATTGAAGAATCAAAGGTCTCAATTAACAGCTCTCCGTTTTCGTTTACACCTAAACATTTCCCCTCTACAATTTGGTTGTTGTAGAGGGTTTTAAGAGAGACATTACTTCCCTTGTATAAAAGAACGCTGTTATAGTATTCAAATAATGCTCTGTTCTTGATTAACGGTTGAACTTCTCTGAGCGCATTTAAAAGTTCTGCAGCAATTTGTTCTATAGGGGGACAAGCTGAGGAAGTGTTAAACAGCGATATCGCTTTATCACTGAGTGAAGAATCAAACTTGTCAATTTTATAATTCAATCCGACCCCAACTATCAAATCACCCATCTTTGTTTGTTCGCATAGAATACCCGAACATTTCTTGTTGTTATATATCACATCATTTGGCCATTTAATACAGGTATCAATGCCCAGCTTATTTTTTATAAACATTGATACAACTGCAGCAACAGACGGCATTACGGAAAGAATTTCTTTTTCTTTACCTCTTATGTTTCCATAGCAAAAAGAAATATATACACCACCCTGAGGAGATTCAAAAGAACGATTTAGCCTTCCCCTGCCATTTGTTTGTGAAAAGGCAATCACGGCATCCTTTGCCTCTAATATGCCCGCGTTTGATTTTTCCTTTAAATAGTCGTTTGTAGAACCAATCGAATCAAAATACTCTGTAGTCATAGCTATTGGATATATTTTTTATGTTCTTTTACAAAAGAGGCTGAGAGCTTTAAAAGTCGCTTAATGTCCTTTTTTTCGGCATTCGGGAAATAAACAACCAAATCCTGAAAAACAGTTTTTGGAGTGATACTCACGTTCTTGATTATTCTGTCGATAAACAAATCACCAATGAGCGCTTGTATTTCTTCGTTTGATATGTTTTCAACAAGACGTTCGTCCTGTTTTGTATATGAATGGCGGAATATGATCTCTGAAGAGCTGTTGTATATAAAGCCCTTATAGCGTGATATAAAAGGATTCTCTTTAACTATCTTTGAAATCATAGCATTAAACGCCTTAAAAGCATCCTTATTCCTTAAAGAGGAATACCACTTAACAACATATCTGGAAAACAGCCATTGCTCATTTATGGGTGCTTCATTCTTAATTACTTCAATACATTCGTCCTCCGGAGAAATACCCTGCTTTTGAGGAGTAATGCTATAGTAATAATTAGGTTTCATTATATTAGGATATGGAATTACCGTTTTCTCACTCGTAGTTGAGCTGTTTTTACTTCCTTTTAAAACTGCATTGGAAACAGAGGCTGATGCGCTAAGATGATCCGTATACCACTGGGATGAGAATTGTCTGATATAGCTTATGCCGCTTTGCTCTATTATATGTCGCTTTACATATTCGTTTTTATAAATTTCCTCATATGTGGGATTATATTTAAAATCAAAATCCGATACGCACAGTATCTTGGACATATCATTTGAGATTACCGTTAGATTAATATATCCCCCGTTTTTGTTAAAGTTGTAAAATGCCTTATATCCCCTGTTTAAAAGGAACGTTGTAGCAGGAGGGAAAACAGCTTGATTTTTTAATGTGGCATAGGAATACGAAGAAATGCTTGTTACTAATTTTGCAAACATTTTTTTACCTATTGTTTTATACTCTCCCAAACACTCCTCTTTTGAAAAAGATGAAACTATAATAATCCCTTTAGAAGCTTTTGAAAGAATGGTAGGAACAAGAATATCATCATCTATGGGAGAATCGTATTTTTTAAAATTTGTAATAGAAGATGAAAAAATCACATAGTCTGTTTTAAAAGGCGGCGCTTCCTTGTATGAGGAAATAAAAAGCTGCTCATTAGCACGTGATGATGTCAAAAAAGCTTTAAAGCGAGGAGAAGAGATAACTTTTGAATTGAGTTCATTAATAATTTCTCTGCATTGAGCACTATATGAACAAAGAACGCTTATTGAAGAATTGGGCCTTTTAATAACTATGCTCTTTACAATATCTGCAATCCTGTCTGCCTCAGAGGAGTTAACTCCTGATTGTATATCAAAAGATGCACCTGTTACATTTTCAAATCTGATTATTTTATTCTTGTCCTCAAAGCTTTTTTCCTGAGTTAAGCATACAAATGAATCGTCGTTATATAAGTCCTCTTTGATTTTTTCAATATAAGCGTTATCCGCTTCTGTTATATAGCCATGCTTATACACTTCAAGTTTCTGTCGAGATATATCGAATAAACTGTTTAGGGACAAGGCGGAAACATCTGAGCGTTCTATCACCCTGTGTGTTCTGTATAAATTGAATCCATGCTCTTTTTGCCCTATTATAACAACCCTTTTGCATCGCTCTAAAACGGACAGAACATCAGGCAGTGAAAGGGTTTCGGCATCATCGATTATAAGAACGTCAAACTTGCTTTCCGAGGGCAAAAAACGAACTGTGTCTTTTATGTTCATTATTGTGAAAGGAAAGGATGATATAAACGTTTGCATAAGACGATTTATATTACTGTCATCAAGCGAAAGGGCTTCTGTTTTATGCTTTATACACGAAACAAGCATATTTTTGTCAGAAGTTGAAATAGATGACAGCATTTCTTTTTGTTTGTTTTTATAAACGGCATTTATGTTTTCAACATTCTCCCTATGAAATATTGAAAGCAAGTTATCTAATGAATTGTACAAAAGATCAAACTTTGCTGAGGTAACATTTTTGATGCTGTCGTGATAGGTAATACGGCTGATGATTTTATGAAGGATACCCTTTTTAAACACATCGGATGAGGATTTTATTAAATGCTCGTTATGCACTTTAACGGCAAACCTCAGCAATCCTAACTTACTAAGCTCATCCTCAATCTCACTAAGAGTTGTAAGTTCGCTTTCCCCTATTGCCGTAATTCCTTCATACAGTTTCTTCATATACGTTTTACATACTGTGAAGTCACCCTGTAATGCACCACCTACATCGGGAATAAACCTGCTTAAAAATTCTATGCGTTTTTCTGAATTTACATCATTAAAACATAAAAGATGTTTTTTGATTTGTGTAAGTTTAGTGCAAAATTCTTCCTCGCTCTCGTTTTCAGAATAAATTGCGTTTAAAACCTTACTGAGCATTTCATTGTTGCTGAAATAACACGTCTCTTTAAGAACGCGTCTATTCGCGCTGTTTTCCAAAAGAAACTCTACGGTTTTAAGAGCCTGCCTGGCTTCTCGGCTTGATGCGATCTTTAAACCATACTTCTTGAGAGAATCCGTCTGTTTTAAGAAGTATTTTAATTCATCGTTAATTCCATTTAAACAAAGGACAATATTTTTAATATCTTCTTTTGTAAAACGTTGTTTTTTATTCTCATTAAGCCAGGGGTTGTTGATAAGCGTAATGTCTTTATTTACGTTAAGCCGTACTTTGTCGTACTTATCAAGAGTGTTGTATATAAAACGTACATCCTTTTCGTTTAATTTGTTTTTGTCAAGAAATTCCAACGGAATAAGCGGCAATTCGGATAGCTTTAAATACTCTTCAAATATATATTCAAAGGGCAGATTCAAAAAGTTATCCTTTCTTTGCAAGGAATAAATAAGCTGTTTGTATTCATCTAATGTCTTTTTTATATTATCGGCAGTTTTTGAAACTTCGGATGAAGGAACAGAAACATTGTTCTTATTTGAATCATATATGTTTTTTAGAAATCTGAGCGCCAATGCTACAAACATCTCGTTAAATTTGCCACACGGCATTAAAATCAGCCCCATAAGGCTCAGCCTGTCCAACTTCTCTTTTAATTCTATGATTGTTTTATCATATCTTGAAACATAAAGAACACTCTGATTATCCGATACTGCCTCTGCTATTAAATTGACTATGGCCGAAGCTTTATCACATCCGGAATAGTTTTCTATAACAAAGGATTCTCCCCTTTTAACGGCAGCCATTGTCCTAAGAACATCAGGAGGGGCAAAGGTTACCTCATTCAAATTGTTCGGTATATCATCGTGGTTTTGATTGTCATTGTTTGTTAAAGAATTAAATCTATCAAGCACAGAATTTATATCTGCGTTTTCTTCCCTTGCCTCTTTATAATTGATTATATGATCGGCATACATATAGGATGTGAATACGGGGAAAACTGTCAGATTAAGAACATTAAAATCCAGCATCACCTTTTTATACAAGGAAGAGGATTTGACAATTCCCTTAATCCTGTTTACGGCATTAACAAAACTGCCGTCTGCACAAAGTGGAAATGATACAGGCAGAACAACATTGTTTTCTTCATAGAAATATAGCCTTGCTACGGGATTTACAAAAATACAGTCTGATTGTCCTACAAGGACAAAACTGTCCTCGTCTTTTTGTTTTATTTCTACAGGGTACAGGAACAAAGGAGTTTTAATTATTTTGTTATCGGAAGTGCTATGTTCAAAACAGCCGTAAAAAACAAACATTCCGGGATTGTTATAAGTCTTTTGAATTTTAACGGAGTTTAAGAAAAGATAATCAAATGCTTCTATGGCCGATCCGGTAATGTTTATAAAACTTAGTATATCACTTGAAGCTTCAATGTTTTTCATCTGTCCGGCTTTGGCAAGGCGTTCATTTTTAAGGATAGTTTTTAGAGAGATATCAAATTTTGTTCCGTTTGCAAGCGCATATAAGAGGTCATCGGCATGAGGACTCATTATACACAATTCATTGAACTTATCTGCCTTATAGCTGAATAGCCTGTTGTTCTTTGAAAATGCGGCAAGGTCATTATTCTGATCTTCAATAAAACTCATTAATCTCCTTAAAACACTCAATAATATATTTTAATATAGATTTATAGGTTTTTTACTAAAAAATGAAGAAATTTGCTCCGATATCACTTCTGTACCAAGCGCCCGGAAACAGATCTGAGAGTGAGTATAAAAAGGAATATGCCTTTCTGTTTGTTCTTTCGATACTGCTGTCCTTTACAACAAGCGTAAACGGTCGACCACCGTTTGTATAGTATTCATTCCCCTCTTCACTTACAGCGCCGAAGAATAAGCTCATATCTTTAGAAAGGCTTTCTCTGGCATATGAAAGCATCCTTTTGTCTATATGTTCTTTACAAATTAAATCCTTATCCGGATATCCTAATGAAGCAATAACTACATCAAGAGCATAGTTTGAATTGTCAATGTTAAACTCAACAGGCTCAAGCTTTCCCTGCATTGCTTTTTTGAGTTCTCTCACGCCATCATCCTTTACAAGAGAAAGCATTGCTGCGGCAGATGGATCGCTAAGACGTGTTTTCATGTTGAGCAAATATACATCACCCGATGAAGTTATAAGAAGATGGAACGTCATAAATCCTTTATAGACAATTTTGTCGTTCTTCAAACCGTTTATCATCTTTTTTATAACTTCCTCTCCAACCCTGTCACGAGTGTATTTGCTCAGAGGTAAGGGTGCTAAAGCTCCCATTCCAGATGAAAATGAGCCTTCATTGTCTTCCTTGCTTCTGTCATAATCACAGGCTATCGGCAACAAGCGGTAATTAGTACCATCTGTCAATATTGTTGCAGTTGCAGTAAGTCCTTCAATAAATTCTTCTATAAGTATAGGTGAGTTATCTATGTGGTTCTTTGCCCATTCAACTGCCCTTTCAAACGAGGAGGTATCACATCTGTCCCGTCCTCTGCCTTTTACGCATTTTAGGGCAACCATTCTGTTTTTAAACTGAGAAAGAGCGCTTTCAAGCTCTTCCATCGTATTTGCAATTTTGGCTTTTTCAAGGGTTTTGATTCCATAATCGCTTGCTCTTTTACGAAGCGTTTGAAGATTCTCATATGTATAGGCATCCCTTCCGGGACCAATTACTTCGGCTCCCAATGCTTTGAGATCCTCGTTAATACCCTCTTCTATCAACCTTCCCGTTGAGGAAACAATCAGATCTATGTGATTTTTCTTTACACAATCTATAACAGCACTCTTGTTATCTCCCATCTGCTTTACTATGTGAGCATATTCGCTCATACCGGGATTTCCCGGATAGACAAATAACTCTTTTTCTTCTTCACTCTCACAAAGCCATTTGAGAAGAGCATGTTCTTTTGCAGTGTTTCCTAATACAAGAATTTTCATATGTTTCTCTTAATAAACAGTTTCATTGATAAATAGAAAATAAAATACCGGTGGTCGGACTCGAACCGACACGAAGGTCACCCCTCGACAGATTTTGAGTCTGTTGTGTCTGCCAATTTCACCACCCCGGCATTTTTACTTTGTATATTTTATATAAAAGACTGTTTTAAAATCAAGGTGAAAAGCCTGTCACTGCTATCATTGTATAATTCCATATTTTTTTTAAAAACGGCAATGAATTTATTGAATGTCGATAATGCATTGTTTCTACAGAGGAATGCTTACAATCATTTGAAAAATGCGGTAGGCTGCTTGTTTTCACCTTGAGTTCCTAACAAACATTAGGTAATATTTTATTATGAGCTCAGATACCAAGGACAGGCTGTTTTTAATTGCAATTAAAGAATTGGCAAAGAACGGCAAAAGCGGATTTAAACTATCTAAGATAGCAGAGGAAGCCGGTATTAAAACCCCGTCGATCTATGCCTTTTTTAAATCAAAAAAAGACCTTATAGATTACACAATTAACCGGTGCGATGAAAGCATTAAAAGAAACAGTCCTCAATGCGATATCTCCGATGATATTCATACACTGCTATTTAATATTTTTATTCACTACATAAATGAATTTTCAAAGGAGCCTCTGTTATCTTACTATATATTTCTTGCAAAGGAATCGCTTAGCGACAAAGACGCGTATCAGAGATATAATGCACTCCTTTATTCCGTAGAGGTTCAAATTTCGTTTATCGTAAATGAGAAGATTTCCTACAATTCCGAAAAAGCAGATATTACAAATGCAATAACATCCGTTATTATAAAATCCTTCCCCTCCGTTATGCTTATTCTAATAAACGAAGGGGAAAAAGCCGCTGTTTACGAAGTGAACAATATTATTTCTTTTTCTTCTTTGCTTCAATAAGGGCAATGGCATCATCAATTGTTATATTGATAATATCCTTGGGATGTGACAAAGATGCATAAACTCCGGCATTTCTCACAAATGCACCATATCGTCCTATTCCTATTTGGATGTCCTCGTTGTTCTCAGGATGTTTACCTATAACACGTGGTAGTGAGAACAAATATTCCACATCCTCATTACTCCAATCGGTATAAACCGTTCCGCGAGGAACCGCACAGAATTTAGCGTCCTTTTTATTTGCCGTAGAACCGACAAACCAAAACGGACCGTATTTACCGTTTGCCGAATAATAAACAGGATAACCGTAGGTTGGACTTACATATAGTTTTACGTATTTGTCATCAAGCTTCTCTTCAAGGGTTCTGGTATCGTTTAAAAGAGCATCTATTTTTTCATTGCTCAGATCCCCTACAAGCCAATCCTTGGGAATGCTTTTATTCTTCTTGTTGCCAAGTTGTATATAAGCTCCAAAGCGTCCATAGCATATTTCGTAATTGTCTGTTTTGATAGTTGGGAATTTAAGAATCTTAGCTTCCTGTGCCTTTACGCTCTTGTTTACAGCCTCTACGGTTTCCTTCAGTCCACCCTTTCCGGCATAGAATGAACTCAGATAATTATAAGTGTTCTCGTTGTGCTCCGAGATTTTATCAAGTTCACTCTCCATGTCAGAGGTAAACGAATATTGAGAATATTCTTCAAAATACTTATCAAGGAACTGCGTTATCTCCACTCCTAAGAATGTGGGGGCAATCTGTAGTGATCGGGGAATGCGCACAACATAGCGCTTTGTAATGAGGGCCGTGAGAGTTGATGCATAAGTTGACGGTCGCCCTATACCTATTTCTTCCATTTTCTTAATTAGAGAAGCTTCCGTATATCTGTTTTTAGGTGAGGTTTGAGCCTCTTTTGCCGAGGTTGATATGCATTTTAGCAATTCACCCGTTTTAAGAGAAGGCAATACATTTTCTTCATCTTCCGTCTTGTACTTTTCAAATGCCTTTAAATACCCTTTAAAACGCATTTCCATACCACGGGATACGAGTACAGCCTTTTCTATTTTCTCAGATGTCGCTTCAATAACAACGGTTCCGGACATTTTAACGGCATCTTTCATCTGAGTTGCAATACAGCGCGCATAAATTAAGGAGTATAGCGTTTTCTCACGTCCTGTAAGTCCTGTATCATCAGGGTGAACAAACATAT
Organism: Spirochaetales bacterium; assembly: GCA_028719825.1. Lineage (GTDB taxonomy): Bacteria > Spirochaetota > Spirochaetia > Sphaerochaetales > Sphaerochaetaceae > UBA9848. Next base: position 26,582 of record JAQYLW010000034.1, read on the forward strand.
CGTTTTTTATACTCGGTCGGATTGCTTCGTGCGCTTCCTGTGCATTCTTGTCCTTTGAAACGAAGTTACGGGCGGTGGGAAGCAAGTAGTCTTTTCCGTATAATTGTTCAACCGCTTTTCGTGCATATTGTATTCCCTCTTCGGAAATATACGGTGAGTCGGTTCTCATATATGTAATCCAGCCCTTTTCATAAAGGCTTTGTGCAACGCTCATCGTTATATGCGGTGTGTAGTGCAGCTTTGTGTTTGCATCCTGCTGCAGTGTACTTGTTATATAAGGAGGCGGAGAAGAACGGCGTACTTCTTTTTGTTTAATATCAACAACCTTATATTCTGCAGTTTGTAAATCAAGTGCCAGTTGTTTTGCGTTTTCTGGCGTTAGAACAATTACGTCATCAGCATTTTTAAGGTCGCCTGTGGTTTCATCAAAAAAGTCCTTACCCGTAACAACGCGCTTACCATTGTAGCTTTCCACAGAAGATGAAAATGAACTTTTTGAACTGTTTGAAAGAATTGCCTGAACAACGTTATAGGATGTTACCTTATACTTCATTCTTTCAAGTTCTCTATCTACAACCAGCTTCAAAGCCGGGCTTTGAACACGCCCTGCAGACAGATTGCGCAATGAGAGTTTACTCCAGAGAATCGGGGAAATCATATAGCCGAATAACCTGTCCAAAACACGGCGAGCCTTTTGAGCATTGACCATATTCATATTCACATCGCGCGGATTGTCCATTGCATTTAATATTGCCTTTTTTGTTATTTCATGGAACACGATACGCTTTGTGGGTATTGTTGGTTTCAGCACTTCTTTTAAATGCCAGGCAATACTTTCTCCTTCCCTATCGCTATCTGTTGCAAGCACCAGATATTCAGAGTCATTAAGAGCCTTTTTCATTTTTTCTATAATGCTGTTTTTGTTATCAACAATAAAATATTCAGGCTCGAATGTCTGTAAATTTACCCCCAACTCATCATTTGGCAAATCACGAATATGCCCTTCGGATGCGATGATGGTACAATCCGGTAAAATTGAACTTATCACCTTGGCTTTGGTAGGTGATTCAACGATAATAAGAGTTTTTAACTTGCTGTTTTTATTCATTTTATCTTTTTCGGATTCCATACAATCTTTATATATTATTACGAAATAAATTTTAATTTTTCAACATATAGAGCAATTAGACTGTTCTTTTAAGATACTCATAAAACATAATCAAAGCATCATTCATAACATTTTGCCTGATTTTTATTCTGCCCAAACTTCCATCATACATGAACTGTTTTATCTCATAATTATTATTGTCGCTTACAGCAATAAATACCTTACCAACACTCTCACCCTCAGGACCGGCATAGCCTGTTACCGCAATGGAGAAATCGGATTTAAACAGCTTGTTCGCACCAAGGGCCATCTGTACAGCGCATTCCTTTGAAACGGCACTATACTCTTGCAGAACTTGTTTCTCCACTCCCAATACGCTGTTTTTAACCTCATCACTATAGCTTACTATGCCGGATGAAAACCATTTTGAAGAACCCGGAACATCTGTAAATGTTTTGGCTATAAGACCACCCGTAATGCTTTCGGCAAGCGAAACGGTTTTTCCTTTTTGAACAAGAAGGAGCGCTATTTCGCTTACCGTTTTAAGGCAATTATCAATTTGAACACTTGTATTCTTTTCTGTCATTGAACTCTTCCCTTTTACCATCATTCCAGTTTTGCACAGGACGATAATACCCCGTAATACGAGAGTAAACCTCCGTTTCGCTTCCACATTCGGGACACGTGAAATGCTCACCTGTAATATATCCGTGTTTTTTGCATACGGAGTACGTTGGAGAAATGGTGAAATACGGCAGGCGGTAATTTTCTGCGATTGTACGAACAAGAAGGGCAGCCTGCTTCCACGATGAGAGCTTTTCACCCAAAAAAGTATGGAATACTGTGCCGGATGTATACAATATCTGAAGATCATCCTGATGACGAAGCGCTTCAAAAACATCATCGGTATATCCAACGGGAAGATGTGATGAATTTGTATAATACGGAGGGAGCAAGGGTGATTTGGAAGCTGTTATAATATCGGGGAATAGTTTTTTATCATGCTTTGCAAGCCTATATGAGGTGCTCTCTGCAGGGGTTGCCTCCAAATTAAACAGCGTACCGTATTTTTCCTGATACAAGCTAAGTCTTGAACGCATATGCTCAAGGACCTCTATTGCGAACGCCTTGCCTTCTACAGATGCTATATTATCCCTTATAAATTCAGCGTTTAGCAGGCACTCATTCATTCCTACAAGTCCGATGGTTGAAAAATGGTTGTTGAATGAACCAAGATAATGCTGAGTATATGGGTACAGGCCTTTTTCAAGAAGCGATGAAATAAACGATCTTTTAATTTCAAGGCTTTCTGCGGCAAGATCCATAAGGCGATCAAGAGACGTGAAAAACTCTTCTTTTGTTTTTGACTTGTAGCCAAGGCGCGGAAGATTTATAGTTACAACTCCTATAGAGCCCGTGCTTTCTCCCGAACCAAAGAAACCGCCTGCTTTTTTCCTTAGTTCCCGTAAATCAAGACGAAGCCTGCAACACATTGATCTTACATCGCTTGGCTTCATGTCGCTGTTTATATAATTTGAAAAATAAGGCGTTCCGTATTTTGCAGTCATTTCAAAAAGAAGCTTGTTGTTTTCTGTTTCACTCCAATCAAAGTCACGGGTTATGGAATATGTGGGGATTGGATATTGAAAACCTCTGCCGTTAGCATCCCCTTCTATCATAATCTCTATAAACGCCCTATTAAGAGCATCCATCTCTTTTTGACAATCTGCGTATTTAAAATCCATACGCTTTCCGCCTACTATGGCGTATTCGTCCTTTATGTCCTCAGGAACTTTCCAATCAAGCGTAATATTTGTAAAAGGCGCCTGACTTCCCCAGCGTGAAGGAGTATTTACACCAAAAACAAATGTTTGTATGCATTGTTTTACCTGTTCATATGAAAGATTATCAGCCTTAACAAACGGAGCAAGATATGTGTCAAACGAAGAAAATGCCTGTGCTCCTGCCCATTCGTTTTGCATTATTCCCAAAAAGTTCACCATTTGCTGACATATGGTGGAAAGATGACGTGCAGGACGGGAAGCAATTTTGCCTTCGGCACCTGAGAGTCCCTCTATAATAAGCTGTTTTAACGACCAGCCTGCACAATAACCCGAAAGCATGGAAAGATCATGAAGATGAAAATCACCGCTTGTATGCGCATCGGATATCTCTTTTGTATAAATTTCAGAAAGCCAATAATTTGCAATCATTGCCCCGCTGTTTGAAAGTATCAAGCCGCCAAGAGAATATGAAACTGTTGAATTCTCCTTTACTCTCCAGTCGGAAAATCCAAGATAATCCTCTATTGTTTTTTTTGTATTTATATAATTCTTTGTGCTATCCATGCACTTCCCCCCTTTCTAAAATGCTCATATAGCAGAATAATACCCTATTTAAAGACAGTCAACTATATATAGAAAGATTTTTTTATTACAACACAATATATAGTGGTTGCTAAAAAATGAGCTGTTTAGTAAAAAACGTAGTTTTTGTAATTAATATATTGATTTAACAAGGATTTAAGGTATTTTGAAGGGATCGGGGATAAGGGTAAGGAGCATGAAGGGGGAGTTCTGAATTCCTGCATTCTCCAAAGCAATACGTGGCGCATATAATCTGCTAAACTAAGAATATCATCATCGCTATGCAATTCACGAACAAGTGTTGTTCTGAATTCATAATCTACCTTGCTGTTTTTAATCAATTCAATTGATGAGCGGATTCTTTCAACATCTATGTTTGCCACACCCGAACAGAGAGCATAGGATGCAAATGAGCTTTTAACATCCATTGCTATATAGTTTACAAGATTTTTTTCTATTACATCCTCTAATAAGCTTGTATTGTATCCGTTTGTATCAAGTTTTACCTTAAATCCCATATCCCTTATACGGGCTATAAAATCAACAAGACCTTTTTGAAGTGTAGGCTCACCGCCTGAGATACAAACGCCCTCAATCAGCTTCTTCCTTGTTTTTAAAAATGAAATAACATCCCCCTCTGAAATACGCCCCGATTCGGGAGATGAGGTTATAATTCCCGCATTATGGCAATAAGGGCATCTAAAATTGCATGATGGAGAAAAAAGCGTACAGGCAATATGATTCGGATAGTCGAGCAATGTAAACTTTTGTATTCCTTCAAACGTCATTATTCCTCTATCATTGCCATGTATTTTCTGTTTTCAATATTTTCAAATACACCAAGCACTTTATAATAGTTCAGAAGTTCTGCTTTTATATTGTTGCAAATATGATCGAAAATATCCTTAGGGGCAATTATTTCTGTTTCAATAAAATATCCCAGATCCCTTATCCCCTTGTTTCGGCTATGTCCTTTAACATTTACAATTTCTATGTTCATATCATAGCCGTAGATGTCTTTTGTTGACCAGATATATCCTTCCTTGGTTTTTTTAATAAACAACAGCTCGTCTTTAAAAAGCGCATCATATTCGCTTTGGCTTAAAATCCTTTCATATTCGCTGTTTACCTCAACCCCGTCTGAAAGACTGTTATTCTTCTTTGTATAAATATACTCGTTGTTTTGCTTCCTAAGCCGGTATAGCTCTCCGCTTGGTTCTTTAAAGTAAGCATCGCATTTATACTCGCTTTTTGCAGCATTATATAAATTGTTAAAATACCCTGTTAAACTGTTTTTTTGATCTGCCCTCAGACGGGCCTTTACCTCTATTTCCGTATGCATAATATGTTGAATATCACCTTTTATTTATGATAGATTATAAAAAAGTTGCCGTATTAAGTGCAACACCGTTTTACGAGTCCGTAGCTCAGTGGGAGAGCATTACCTTCACACGGTAGGGGTCGTTGGTTCAAACCCAATCGGGCTCAATGAATATTTTTTTATTGCTTGCTTTTTTATTCTATATTGGCTCAACCCTTGGGTGGATTGCAGAATTGTTGTTCAGACGTTTCAAACTCAGCAACAAAGACCACTGTTGGGTAAATCCGGGTTTTCTCATAGGTCCTTATTTACCTCTTTACGGTTTTGGTTTGGACATATTGTTTTTATGCTCACTATTAAAAAAACATATTCCGCCACTCCCACTCGGAGTAGAAATACTTGTCGTATTTATCTTTCTATCGGTTTTAATGACTTTGTTAGAACTTATTGCCGGTGAAATATTTATAGTCGGGTTTAAAGTAAAATTATGGGATTACACCACCAGAAAATGGAACTACAAGGGCATAATATGCCCGCTTTTTAGCGTTATATGGGGTGTTGTAGGCTTAATTTATACTTATTTTATACACGCATATATAACAAAAGCCATAATGTGGTTTTCAAATAACCTGGCATTTTCATTTGTTGTGGGACTGTTCTTCGGTGTTTTTATTGTTGATGTATGTTATTCGTTAAAACTCACTACAAAGATACGCAAATTTGCAAAAGAGAGCAGAATAGTTATTCTGTATGAAGATTTCAAGCAATCTGTACGTATTAAAGAAATGCAAGCAAGAGGCAGGAGAGCACGATTTCTTCTTTCCATTGTACCAAGCATCAAAAGTTTAAAAGATTATGTAGAAGAATGGAAAAACGAATATTGTGACAAAGTGAGAACGATAAAGAAAAAATAAATGTAATTACTCAAGAAGCGATTCAAGAATACTTACATATCCCTTCTTTACTTTCAAAAGCGAATCGATCTCTATGTATTCGTCCCTTATATGTGCTAAAAACTCTTCTGATGGTCCATAGCCTATCCCCTTAATGCCAAGAGTACCGCAGTAATGGGCTCCGTTTGTACAAAATGAAAAATGGGATATATTATGCGGAAGATGAGCTTTTTTAAGCCCTTCTATGCTTTTTTTGATCATCTCATCATTTTGGTCATAGCACCATGCCGGGAAAAACCTATCGGATGTAATTCGGTAGCCTGTCCAACAGTCTGCTTCCCCTTTTATGATATAGCTTTTTGCTTTAAAATTTTTATTCCTTTGTTGAACTCTTTTAAGCGCATCGTTGACCTCGGACAAAACGCTTTCTTTGCTTTCTCCCGTTAAGGTTCGCCTGTCGAATGTTGCTCTGCAAACGGATGGAAGAACTGAAGATCCGGGATATGGATATGAGATTATATCCGTTAATTCCAATATTCCCTTTCCGAGAACAGGGTGTTTATTCGCTTTGATCTTTTGTATTTCCCCTATTGCTTCGTTCATCAGATATACGGCATTTACACCTTTTTCAGGATTTGATGAATGACAGCTGACACCTTCAGTTTCCACACATATTTCTGCCCTTCCTCTGCCGCCTATTTTAACGCTGCCGCTTGTTGCCTCTCCTATGATAACAAAATCAGGCATAATCCTGTTTGTAATTCCTTTACAGGCTATCCCTTCAAAACATTCCTCGTGTACAATACCGGCTATGGCAACTCTTCCCTTAAAACATCCACCCGTTTTCTTTTTAAACTCTGCAGCTGCTATGATAGAAGCACACACGCTTGATTTCATATCGGATGATCCGCGAGCATAAATACGTCCGTCCACCTCTTTTGCACTAAAGGGAGGAAACGTCCACTTGTCCTTATCAATTGCATCAACTGTATCCATATGACCGTCTATCAATACAGTTTTACCCCTCTCCGAACCGTTTATGATTCCAAGCACGTTTCCGTATTCGTCAATGCTCACCTCATCAAATCCAAGCTCTTCCATGGCTTTTTTAAAAAAGAGGGCAACTCTTTTTTCCTTTCCGGAGAAGCTTGGTATTCTCAATGCCTTTTTAGTAAAACGTATAAGATCCTTATCGTCTTTTATCATAATATCTCCTTTTCACATAAGAGATAGTTTTTCTCATTCCCTATGCGAATTCTAAGATGTAAATATTGTCCTTTTATAATTATGATATCAAATTAATTTTGATGGTTGTAAAAAAATATACAGCGAGCCGATATTTGTAAACCAAGATGTCAAATATAAAAAAAGGCCCTTAAAAGGACCTTTTTTAAAACCATAAAACTTACCATCTGAAATTGGAAAATGCCTTGTTGGCCTCTGCCATTCTGTGCGTATCTTCCTTTTTCTTGAATGCGGCTCCTGTTGAAGCAGCTGCATCGATAAGTTCTGATGCGAGTTTATCACTCATAGACTTTCCACTTCTTGCGCGTGCTGCGGTGATAATCCATCTCATGGAAAGCGCTTCACTTCTTGGCTTCTTAATCTCGATAGGAACCTGATAGTTAGCTCCTCCAACACGTCTTGTTTTTACTTCAACAAGCGGTTTAACGTTATCAACTGCTTTGTTAAATATATCTAATGCTTTTTCACCGGATTTTTTAGCAGCAATATCAAGTGCATCGTACACTATAGTTGTCGCTACGCTCTTCTTACCGTTAAGCATCAATCTGCAGATGAATTTTTCAACAGTTTTAGACCCATATCGAGGATCCGGCAATGTTTCCCTTACGGGAGCTTTGTTTCTTCTTGACATACTGTTCTCCTCATTAAGCCTTAGGTCTCTTTGAACCGTATTTAGATCTTGATCTCATGCGTTTTTCAACACCGAGAGCATCCTTACTTCCTCGGATAATATGATATCTTACACCGGGCAAGTCCTTAACACGTCCCCCACGGATTAATACGACAGAGTGTTCCTGTAGCGTATGCCCGATTCCGGGGATGTATGCTGTTACTTCTATTCCGTTAGAAAGACGAACACGAGCAACTTTACGCATAGCTGAGTTAGGCTTTTTAGGCGAAACTGTCATCACACGCGTACATACTCCTCTTTTCTGAGGACATGCTGACAAAGCAGGAGACTTTGTCTTTGCTTTATGCGCCTTTCGTCCGTGGCGAACTAATTGGTTAATTGTAGGCATTCTTTAAGCCCCTCCATATTTTTCGGTTATCCACCGTTTATTATCTGTGACCTAAGGCCACATTCATCACATCAGAGTCAGCATGGGAGATTGCTCTCCTACCTCCGGTGTAAATTATTTTAATTCTCAGCGTTTAATATATTTGCTTTTTGAATTATTTCTTCAACTCTTTCTTCTTCGTCTGTGTTCACAAGTTCAATATTCTTATAGCATTTCATACCTGTACCTGCAGGTATAGCATGACCTATAACAACATTTTCCTTAAGACCGCTCAACGTATCAATACTACCTGCTATTGCTGCATTAGTCAAGACCTTTGTTGTTTCCTGGAACGATGCTGCAGCTATAAACGAATTGGACAGAGAAGCCTTGGTAATTCCCTGAAGTACAGGTGTTGCAACAGCGCATTCTCCTCCCTGTTCTTCAACCCGCTTGTTTTCTTCACGGAACTTGAATTTATCAACAAGCTGATTTTGAACAAAGGTTGTATCCCCTACCTTGAGAATCCTTACCTTTCTAAGCATTTGGCGGATAATAATACCGCAGTGTTTCTCGTTTATATCTACCTTTTGCGCTCGGTATACTTTTTGAATTTGATTTACAAGGAATTCTTCAAGAGCGCTTTCACCCTGAATTTCAAGTATATCATGCGGACTTACAGGTCCGTCGCAAAGAGCTGTTGCGCTTTCAACCCTATCCTTATCACGAACAAGAATATGTTTTGTAAGAGGAATAAGATGCTTGTATCGTTTACCAAAATCGTCCTCGATATAAATAACCCTGTTTCCTCTCTCACGTCCTTCAAAATGAACAACACCGTCAGCTTTAGCAAGAACTGCAGGGGATGCGGGGCGTCTGGCCTCAACAAGCTCTTCAATTCTTGGCAGACCTGCAGTAATATCCGAGCTCTTTACCCCTTCTTTATTCAATTTCACAAGGATATCGCCTGCTTTAACTTCCTGCCCTTTGTCAACCTGAAGCACAGAGCCACCGGGGAGCAGATATGTTTGTAAAATATTGCCTTTTTTATCTTTTATGATAATAGCCGGTTCAATGTCCTTATATACGTGTTCGCTGATCTTTCTTGTGACTTCTCCGCTTTCCTCCGAATAGTCCTCAATGAGGGTAGTTCCATCCTGTATATCGTGGAATTCTACAATACCGTCCTCTTCAACAAGCATTGGTTCACTGAACGGATCGAATGTTACAAGAGGCTCTCCCTCTTTAAGAATTGCACCGACTGAGGTTTCAAATTTACTTCCCGGAGCAATTTCTATTCTTTCACTTTCGCGTTTTACGACAAGAAGCTTGTTGTCGATAAATTTAACAACTCCGTTGGCAGTAGATAAAACCTCCTTGCCTTTTGCATCCTTACCTATAGACGATCCTACTCTTACGGGCTCCCCTTCGGTAACGGTATACTCTTTTGCTGAAAGAGTATCCATAATTCTCAGGTAATTGATATATGCCTTTCTTGTAAACAGTTGTGCATTATCCGATTCTCTTGTTATCAAATCACCTTGAACCTTTGTAATCAATGCATCGTGAGCAAATACAATCTTGTTCTCTTCAGCAACGGCATGAGCAACTCCTCCTTCGTGGAAGGTTCTCATGGTAAGCTGGGTTCCGGGCTGTCCGATTGACTGTGCAGCAATTATTCCCACAGCCTCACCGATATCAACAGGCCTATTGTTAGC
>JAQYLW010000035.1 GCA_028719825.1 Spirochaetales bacterium
TTGGCATCTCCGCAACCAACCGATACGGTAATCTTTTTAATGCAAGGAATTTGCATTGGTGATTTATACTTAAATTCCTCCATAAGATAAGGACGAACGGTTTCTAAATACTTTCTTTTAAGGTTTGGAACAAACTTATCAGTGTTTAGAGTGGTAGAAGGAGCTTTAGTTGCCGGCTTTGTTTTTGGCTTAGCTTTTGCTTTAGCTTCTGCTTCAGCTTTTGCCTTAGCTTCTGCTTCGGCTTTTGCCTTAGCTTCTGCTTCAGCTTTTGCCTTAGCTTCTGCTTCGGCTTTTGCCTTAACTTCTGCTTCAGCTTTTGCCTTGGCCTCTGCTTCGGCTTTTGCCTTGGCCTCTGCTTCGGCTTTTGCTTTAGCTTCTTCCTCACGTTTTTTCATCTCTTCCTCAGCGCGACGAGCAGCTTCAGCTTCCGCTTCCTGAATTTTTTGTTCCATAAGCTTTTTAACTAAAGCCTCCTGCTCTTCTTTTGAAGACAGTGGAATTTCAACAACAATCTTATCTTCAGTCTGAGTAAAATCTGCTTTAATACCGCTTGATGAAAGGGCATCTTTTAAAGTATGTTCAACTTCGCTTCTGTTTTTTTCAATCTGCTGTTTTTGAATGTTTTCAGCTTCGGATTTTACAGAATCTTCATCAATTACTATTTTTTTATCATCTTCTGACATTAAAGCACCTCGTTTGTTCTCTTTGAATATCTGACTTTTTTTCCGTTTTCAATTCTGAATCCTACGCGTGTGGGTTTCCCGTCTTTTGCCATAAGAGCAACATTTGATACATGAAGCGGAGCTTCAACGCGAATTATTCCGCCCTTATCCTGCTCGTTCTTACGACGTAAAGCTTTTGAAACCATGTTGACGTCTGAAACAATAACAGTATCGTTCTTGCGATTTACTGCAATCACCTTACCTGTTTTTCCCTTTTCACGTCCGCTTAGGACTTTTACGGTATCGTTTTTCTTAATATACATACACTTCTCTCCTACAACACTTCCGGCGCCAGAGAAACGATCTTCATAAAGCCGTCACGTAGTTCACGTGCTACCGGCCCAAAGATTCGCTTACCGCGCGGGTTATTGTTGGCATCGATAATAACACATGCGTTATCATCAAACCTGATATATGTACCATCACCACGACGGTACTCTTTTTTTGTTCTTACAATAACAGCCTTAAGGACATCTCCCTTTTTAACAGCACCATTAGGAAGAACATCTTTTGCCGCTACAACAACTATATCACCTACACCGGCAATATATCTATGTGAACCGCCAAGAACTTTGATGCACTGTACTGTTTTTGCACCACTGTTGTCGGCTACGTTTAAATAGGTCTGCATCTGAATCATAATTGCAATCTCCTTTTATTATCGTGCTCTTTCAACAATGGACGAAAGACGCCAACATTTGTCCTTGCTTATATGACGACACTCTGTAATTTTTACCGTGTCACCAATGCGTGCTTCGTTTTTTTCGTCGTGAGCTTTGAATCTCTTTACATACTTTACGTATTTCTTATACAAAGGATGCAACTTTCTTCCGACAACGGCAACAACGATAGTCTTATCCATTTTATCGGAAACAACCTGTCCCGTAAATACTTTTTTTCTTGTATCCATACCTGACCTTAACCCTTATTAATTCCGAGTTCTTTCTCGGTTAAACGTGTATTGATACGAGCAATTTCACGTCTGATCATCCTTGCCCTTAAGGGATTATCCAAATGCCCTAAAACCTTATTTACGCGAAGGTCAAGATACTCCTTTGAAAGAGCATCCCTTTTTGCCGTAAGTTCCTGTTCAGTCATATTCTTATAGGAATTTTTCATGCTTCAATAGTCTCCCTTCTTGCAATAAATTTTGTTTTAATCGGAAGTTTGTTGCTTGCAAGTCGGAGTGCTTCTTCTGCAACTGCTTTGTCAACACCTGACATTTCAAACATTATCGCACCCTTTTTAACAACAGCAACCCATCCTTCAGGGGCTCCCTTTCCGTTTCCCTGTCTGGTTTCAGCAGGCTTTTTTGTATAAGGCATGCTTGGGAAAATTCTAATCCACACCTTACCGCCACGCTTTATATATCGCGTCATAGCAACACGAGCAGCTTCTATCTGGCGATTGGTGATCCATAAAGGCTCCATAGCCATAAGACCATAATCACCGAATGAAAGGAAATTACCCTTGTGGGCTACTCTGTTTCTATCACCGCGCTGAACCTTTCTATGTGGTACTCTTTTTGGACTTAACATATCTTATCTTCCTTATTCAGCATCTTTTTTTTCGGCAGATTGAGAGGGATTACTCTCTCTTTCTTTATCCTTCAGGCTCTTGTCGGCATTCTTTGGGTTATGGTTAAATGATGATCTTTTGCGCACAACCGATCCGGCATCTTCTTTTGCACTATCAGCTTTAGCACCCAAAATTTCGCCGTTGTATACCCAAACCTTAACACCGATTACTCCGTAGCTTGTTACAGCCGGGGTAAAACCGTAATCAATATTTGAACGCAGCGTATGAAGAGGAACTCTTCCTTCTTTAATGCTATCGCTTCTTGCAATTTCTGCGCCGTTTAAACGACCCGAAACACGAATCTTAATTCCCTGTACACCTTCTTTGCGAGCATCCTGTACTGCCTTTTTAAGAGCGCGTTTATAAGAGCCGCGTGCAACAAGAGAACGAGCGATAACGTCGGCAATGTGCTGAGCATCAGCTAACGGCTTTTGAATTTCAACAACCTTTACAACAACTTTTTTTCCTGTAACGGAAGTGAGTTTTTTTGTGAGTTTGTCAATATTCACACCGCCTTTTCCTACAAGCATTCCCGGACGTGAGGTGTGGAAAGTCACAATCACTCTTTGAGGATTGCGAGCAATCTCTATTTTAGAAACTTCACCTTCCTCGACCTCTTTCATGGCTTTTGCAGCCTTTCTGATTTCAAAATCCTCAATAAGAGTATTTGTGTATTTAGAAGGCTTTTGATACCATGTTGAGTCCCAGGACTTATTTACTCCCAAACGAAAACCAATAGGATTAACTTTCTGACCCATTATTCACCCACCTTTTCTTTAACTGCAACAGTAATATGACACATTCTTTTAAGAAGAATATCACGTCTTCCGTGTGAGCGTGGCCATACTCTCTTCATTCTTGGACCGTCATCAACTACCAAGTGAGAAACAACAAGACTGTCGTCACTCAGATGCTTGTTAAGATATTTGGCATTCTCGCCTGCGCTTATCAGAACCTTTTTGATCAAACGTGCGCCCTTATTCGGAACAGCGTTCAGAACAGCAAGAGCCTCGGTATAGTCCTTTCCCCTGACAAGGTTAGCAACAGGACGAACCTTAGAAGGAGACATCGGTAAGTATTTACCTATTGCCTTATATTCCAATTTTTCTTCCATCACCTACCTCACTTCTTTGCCGCATTATCGCTTCCGTGTCCGCGGAAAATTCTTGTCGGCGCAAATTCACCAAGCTTATGCTCCACAAGTCCTTCCGTTATATACACGGGAACCCATGCTTTACCATTGTAAACAGAAATCGTATGCCCTACCATCTCAGGTACAATCATAGAATCACGTGAGTAGGTCTTTATTACAGGCTTTTGATTTTTTTCGTTGGCCTCTTGCACTCTTTTATAGAGTTTTTTATCTACAAATGGTCCTTTCTTAATAGATCTTCCCATATCCTATCTCCTACCCTCGCCTCTTGACTATAAATACATTAGAGGGGTTCTTCTTTGAACGAGTCTTTGCGCCCTTAGTCGGTTTGCCCCATGGTGAAACAGGATGACGACCGGCAGCCGTTTTACCTTCACCACCTCCATGTGGGTGATCAACAGGGTTCATCACTACACCACGAACCTTAGGTCTATTTCCAAGGTATCTTGAAGCTCCGGCTTTTCCAAGGGAAACAATCATTCTATCCTCGTTGCCAAGTGTTCCGATTGTTGCATAACACTCACCGAACACCATTCTCATTTCACCTGACGGCAGACGAAGAGTAACGTATTTTCCTTCCTTTGCCACTATAGAAGCACCAAGGCCTGCACCACGAACCAGCTGTCCACCTCTTCCAAGGGTCAATTCAACATTGTGAACAACAAGACCGAGAGGAATGTTCTTAAGCGGTAAAGCGTTTCCAACCGTAAGAGGTACATTCTGACCTGATATTACAGTCTGACCTACAGAAAGTCCTTTTGGTGCAAGAATATATCTCTTTTCACCGTCTTTATAGGCAACAAGAGCAATGTTTGCTCCTCTGTTTGGATCGTATTCTATAGTTTTAACTACAGCCGGGATGTCGTATTTATTGCGTTTGAAATCGATGATACGATACGCTCTTTTTACACCGCCACCACGACGACGAACAGAAATTCTTCCACCCTGCCCTCTACCGGCATGTTCTTTAAGATGGATGGTAAGAGATTTCTCGCTTCCCTTTTTCCTTGTCACATCTTCGTAAACAAGAGTTGCTCTTTTTCGAAGTCCGGGAGTAAATGCTTTATACTTTTTAATACTCATAATTCATTTCTCCTTATAGTACTTCAAGAGCTGATATTTTATCGCCCTTTTTCATTGTAACAATTGCCTTCTTATACGACGAACGCCTTCCGCTGTTCATCCCGCCTTTTCCGTGCGATGCTTTTGGTTTACCGCTATAAACCATGGTGTTGCAACTTTCGGGCATTACTCCGAACAACTCTTTTATAGCGTACATAATCTCGTGCTTGTTAGCATCAAGATGAACCCTAAAAGTGTACTTCTTCACATCGCTGTCGCGAAGAATATTTGATTTCTCGCTGACGATAGGCTCTATAATTACCTGATCTGCTCTCATTGTGCTTCCTCACTTTTCGGACCAAAGAAAGCCGATAAATTTTTAGCGGCTCCTTCCATCATTAAAATCTTTCTTGCATACAAGAGCTCTTTTGCCGAAAGCTTATCATATGAAAGAACGCGAACATACGGTATGTTTCCCGCTGCTCTTCTGACAAGAGCATCATCATCTTTAAGGATAACAACAGTGCGTTTTGATTCCTTCATAAAGGCGTCTACAATAGCCTGCATTTCCTTTGTTTTACCTGAAACGGTAAAATCCTCAAGAACGGTAAGTCTGTTATCCTTAACAGATGCCGTAAGAAGCGACTTAATAGCGCATCTCTTCATCTTTTTGGGAAGAACAAACGAATAATCCCTTGGGCGCGGTCCAAAAATTGTTCCTCCACCAACTCTTACGGGAGATTTCTTATCACCCTGTCGGGCATTACCTGTTCCCTTTTGTTTAAAAGGCTTAACATTTGAATAGTTTACCTCTGCACGAGTTTTCGTACATGCGGTACCCACTCTTCTGTTAGCGAGCTCGTTATTTATTGCATAATAAATTGCACCGTCGCTGACTTCAACGTTAAAAACAGAATCATCGAGTTCGATGAAACCTTTTTCTACGCCTTTAATGTCATATACTTTAGTTTGCATCTTACCTTCTCCTATTTCTTAACAGCCTTTTTAACAACGACCGTACTTTTTGCACTTCCGGGGATTGCGCCCTTAACAAGCAAAAGACCTGCTTCCTCATCAATTTTAACAATTCTGAGGTTCTGCACAGTCTGTTGAACATTTCCCATGTGCCCTGCCATCTTCTGACCTTTAAATGTACGTGCAGGAGTTGAACTCATGGCTGTACCACCTAAGTCCCTGTGGAATTTTGAACCGTGCGTTGCTCTTCCACCATGGAAGCCGTGTCTTTTCATACCACCCTGGTAACCTTTTCCTTTTGTAGTTCCCGTAACATCCACGTAAACTATGTCTTTGAAAACGTCTACACCGAGAGTATCCCCGACTTTTACTTCTCTATCAAAGTTTCTGAACTCATGAAGATATTTCTTAGGAGCACATATTTCTTTGAACTGTCCTTTATATGGTTTTGTCGCTGCTTTATCTTTGATATCAACAGAGCCGAGTAAAACGGCGTTATAACCGTTCTTTTCTTCGGTTCTCTCTGCAACAACAACATTACCTTCTACTTTAATTGCGGTAACAGGTATCAAATGACCTTCTGCGTCAAACACCTGTGTCATACCGATTTTCTTTCCTATTAGTCCTAGCATAAGCCTCGCGTCTCCATCAATCCTTCATTTCGACTTCAACACCATCGGGAAGCTCTATCTTACTGAATACTTCCTTTACAGCAATGCTTGGTGCATATATATCGATAAGTCGTTTATGAGTGCGCATTTCAAACTGCTCACGTGACTTCTTATTTACGTGCGGAGAACGCAATACAGTGTATTTTTTAATATGCGTTGGAAGAGGAATAGGACCCGAAACTTTTCCGCCGGCAGAGAGTACAGCCTGAACAATTGCTTTGCTCGAACGCTCAACCAACTCTTGGTCAAATCCTCTGAGATCCACACGAATTCTATCTTTTGCCATTTTGACAAAACCTCCAAAAAAATCAAAAAAAACACAATGCTCTTAACATAAGAGCATTGTGCGAAATTTATCGCTTATGCGATTATGTCAATTACCTGACCGGATGCAACTGTTTTACCACCCTCACGAATAGCAAAGCGAAGCCCCTTATCCATAGCAACCGGGTGAATGAGTTCAACTTCAATTGTTGTATTGTCGCCCGGCATAACCATATCTGTTCCCTGAGGAAGAGTTACCGTACCCGTAATATCTGTTGTTCTGAAATAGAACTGTGGGCGATAACCTGTGAAGAATGGCTTGTGACGTCCACCCTCATCCTTGTTAAGAACATAGATTGTTCCCTTGAACTTTGTATGCGGTGTAATTGATTTAGGAGCTGCAAGAACCATTCCTCTAAGAACGTCCTTTTTATCTATACCTCTAAGAAGTGCTCCGATGTTATCACCTGCCTGTCCTTCATCAAGTGTCTTCTGGAACATTTCAACACCTGTACATACAGTTGCTTTTGTTTCATGAATACCAACGATTTCAACAGGATCGTTAACATGAACTTTACCCTGTTCTACACGGCCTGTAACAACTGTTCCGCGTCCTGAGATTGTGAAGATATCTTCAATAGGCATAAGGAAAGGCTTATCAAGTGCACGAGCAGGCTCAGGAATGTAACTATCCATTGCATCAAGCAGTTCCTTAATACATTTTTGTGCTTCAGGATCATCCGGTTTTGTCATAGCTTGGTATGCGCTTCCGCGAATAACAGGAGCGTTGTCGCCGTCAAAACCATTCTTTGTAAGAAGTTCTCTAACTTCCATTTCAACAAGGTCAACAAGTTCTGCATCTGGAACTTCATCACATTTATTAATAAATACGATGATAGCAGGAACACCAACCTGACGAGCAAGAAGGATGTGCTCTTTTGTCTGGGCCATGGCACCGTCTGTAGCAGCAACTACAAGAATTGCACCATCCATCTGAGCTGCACCCGTAATCATGTTTTTAATGTAGTCTGCGTGTCCCGGGCAGTCTACGTGGGCGTAGTGTCTCTTATCACTCTGATATTCCACGTGTCTTGTGTTAATGGTAATACCACGTGCTTTCTCTTCCGGAGCGTTGTCGATATCTTCGTATTTCAACACTTTATCACCATACTGTTTTGCACAGTACTGTGTGATTGCTGCAGTAAGAGTTGTCTTACCATGGTCTACGTGACCGATAGTTCCGACGTTAACATGAGGTTTTGTCCTCACGAACTTTTCCTTTGCCATTTTTTTTCCTCCTAAGAGCTCACAGCCCTTGATTTTTTAATAATTGTAATTCTTATAATTCCGGTCAATCAACCGCGTAAACGCTATTATTATGTAATAGCAGATGAACTCCAGAGGTCGCAACCCTTGTTTCAGAGTGCGACATAGCATTTGATTTATTCTAAAAAAAATCTATGCTCCGGAGCCACCTTATCGCTTTACGTGATTGGTTTGGCTCAAGAATTTCGTTTGCCTGCACACAGCAAGCATATGAACAATATTATATTTTGTTTTTATTTTCAAGTGTTTTTTGATTTTTTCTTCATTTCACGCTCTTTTTTTAAACACAAATTCATATCGTGCACGGTTTCGCTTAAAGGGCGTACCGTATAGCCAAGCTCTTCATCTGCTTTTTTATGGCTGTACCTTACCCCTTCCTCAAGCGTTTCGAGAGAATACTTTGTCACAAGGCTCCTTTTGCCCGATATCTTACTCCAAAGCGTACATAAGGGAACGCAAGCTTTAACAAACTTCATTGGCAGCGTGATTTTCTTGATCCCCCCGGATTCCTTTCTTACAGCCTCTTCGAGATCATCAACCGTATAATAGGATGAACTGAGAATGTAACTTTCGCCGCTCTTACCTTTATTTGCGGCAAGAATACATCCTTTTGCCACATCGCGCACATCGACAAAATCAAAGCCCCCTTCAATGGAAACAGGCACCATGTGCTTAAGGAGAGCCTTTACAAATTGATTGAGGTGATTTGTGCCGGTATCCCCCGGCCCCAAAATACATGAGGGAAGTATAACTATGGTTTCAAAAGAAGGTGTGGCTGCATCAAGTACCATACGAGAACTCTCAGCCTTGGTTTTTGCATATCCTCCCCTTACTTTATCCTTATTATAATACGCATCATCCTCTGTCATTTCACTGCCTTTTTTCACCCCAAGCGCATCTACGGAGCTAAGGTAAACAAAACGCTTAACAGAGTATTTTTTTGAGGCCTCTAAAACATTGCGCGTTCCTTGAACATTTACGCTGTAAAGCTTGTCCGACACGCCGCTTTCGATGCTGATAAGTCCTGCAGTATGTATAACAACGGTTGAGGGGGTGGCGTATTGCCTGAAAAAAGCATCCATGCCTTCTTTGTCGGTAATATCGCCTTTAACATAGGTTACATTATCTTTCTGTTCCCCCTTTTCGAAAGGCAGAATTAAACCATGGATTCTGTTTATGGGGTTTTGTGAGAGTATTTCTATAATATTCTTTGCAAGATGACCTGCAGCACCGGTTATTATGTAATGTGTAAATTCTTCTGTATTATTTTCAAAGCTCATAACGGTAATATTAAAAAAAATCCCGTATATATACAACTTTCATATACAACTTTAAAAAATACAATGAAATATAATGTTTGCTATTTATAAATAACATATATTATATTACTAATGTTTTAATTATAATTTTTAAAGAATATCATTATTTTTTTGTTGTTGTTTTCTTTGTTGTTGTGCGCGTTGTTTTTTTGGCTTGCTTTTTCGCCGCTGTTATATCGAAGTTGAAACCTATGCTTAAACGGAATTTAAAGCGTGAATAATCCGGTATATTATTCTTTATTTCATTAAATGCCGCAGAAAAGACTGTTAGCGGATCGCGAATCAAAAGACGACTTTCTATAAATACGAAATTGTTAAACATACTTTGTCTGAAACCTATATAAACACCGTTTGTAAACAAAAAATGAATTCCTGAATTTCCGGGGCGAAACAAAAATCCAAAATTTGCTAC
>JAQYLW010000036.1 GCA_028719825.1 Spirochaetales bacterium
CTTGAAACGGCATCGGGTTATTTTGGCTCACAAGCCTCCCCGATTACGGGAATAAAATACATGCCGTTGAACAATGGAAACGGTTACGAAGTTAAAATCAATTTGAATAATGCCAGATTCAAAGGGGATCTTGATAAAGATGCCATAGCCTCGTGGTTCAGCAACTTTACCGAGATGAAAAATAGAAAAATTGAACCGCGTCCGCTTCCAACCGACAGGAGTTATATCCTTGTTAATATCACTGGAAGCTTAATCTCCGATGTGAAATATGATGAAAATTCAAATGTTTTATATAATCAAAATGTAGAGCTTGTGATTCCAAAAGAAGCAATAGATGCCTATCTTACAGAGGATGTTCGTTTGCGCCTGTATTATGGAACATCAGGTGAGGTGGAAGCTGAAATAAAAGCTGATAACATAGAATTCTTCGGCTCTGAGGACTTCCCGATAAGCGGTGTTCAGTACCTGCCTTTGGGAGACAGCGGAAACGGAGTTCAGGTAAGAATCGCTCTTAAAAACACAACATTCAGCACAATTACCACAGAAGATCTGAAAAAATGGTTTGTCAACTTCACGGAAATAACCAGAGGAACGACAGGCCCCTCATATACTATTATTGACGGTAAAGAGGGTTCTAACGTGGTTGTAGTCAAGATAGAAGGAGGTTTAACGGTACTTCCTTCGGACGGACAGAGAACGATCAATGTTCAAATTTCAAAGGATAATATCACAGGAGATTTGGAGAGCGATTTGATTGTTCCCCTCTATTACAAAACAAACGGTGTTATAACCGCAGAACTTGATTCGGAATATGACGGAACCAATAGCAATCCGATTGAGGGAGTAAAATATATAGATATAGCTAACGGTAAGGGAACAACAATCAAGATTAACCTTAATAACAATGCCGTGTTTAGTAAGAAAATTGAAAATGATAGTATCAACTCATGGTTTGTAAATATGAGAGAATTGATAGGCCCTGTTGATGATCCGTCACCAACATCTCCTTTAGAACCCGTATTTACTGTTCTTAGCGGAGGAGAAGAGGGTGATTCATACGTAACGATAAGAGTACGTGGTGCACTTACCTCCACAGTTACGGCAATGCAGAATATAGATATTGTTATTCCTACAGATTGCATAAAAGCATACTTGCCGGAAAATTCACCTGTCCGTGTAAGGCTTTATTACAAAACAGCACAAAAGGTTGTTGCCACATTTGAGGAAAAAAACTATATATATTACGGATCCTCAAATAATCCTCTTAAGGGTGTCAGATACATTAATTTTGTTTCAAATACCGGTATGTTAAAAACACAGGCATTCCTACAGCTTGAAAATGCTAAATTCTCAACAGGTTTATCAGCAAGCGATGTTGCTTCATGGTTTAGAACGTGGACAAACATATCAAGTAATGCATCTTATACCATAGACGGAGGCGGTGCCGGAGAGAGCTTTGTAATAATAGGAATTGCAGGTGCATTGACACTGGAAACAGCTGCCGTTCCTACAATATTCACTCTTACTATACCTGCAAAGGATATAATGTCAGCACATGTGGGTACTACTCAGGATATTTCTGCAGAAAGTGTAACTGCTGATTTTTATTATCAGGCAGATAAAAATGTAAAAGTTGTACTTTCTTCTGAGGAATACACTGACGATAACGGAATGACAAGAAAATATGTAGGAAACAGCACAAATCCGATTGCACTTATACAGAATATCAGTATAGGACATAACAAGGGAGAAAGGATAAAGCTCACAATTCAAAACGCAACTTTCAGTGAAAATTTCGATCAAAGTCATGCAGTTGCTCTGTTAAAGAACTTTACCGATCAGTTTGAAGGTGCGAACATAAGATTCAAAGAACGTTCTGCTCTTGGTGATTATGTGCTTATAGATGTTGTTGGTATCCATAAAACTTTCTCCAACCCTTCAACAAGGCTTATTGATCTGGTTGTAAACGATACTATGATAAATAATGCTTCTGCAGAGTTCCGCCTGCCTGAAACGCCAAGGTTCAGTGTATATAACCCCAGCCAAAGTATTGTTACACTTACTGTGCTTGAAAAGGATATAACGTCGTCCGGCTGGATGAGCAAAATTGTAGGAACGTTAGCAAACAAGATTCCTTCATATCCTAATACTCCGCTTGGAAACGGGGAGGGAATACTTTTAGCATTCCGCATGAATGACGCCAGGTTTGCCGATGTAGCATTGGATTCTGAAAGTCTGCAATCATGGTTTGTCAATTTGAATAGAAACTTGGGTAATAATCTTCAATATGCCTATGAGCCCATAGAAGGTACCGGTCCCGGTACGGATACGCTTGTTGTAAGAGTATCAGGGCAAAGCACGGCTACGGTTGCTGATGCCGTTCAGGTAGAAGTAGCAAATAACTTTATTGCGGGAGCAAGCACGGATTTTAACACCCTTAAAGCTCCTGTTTACTACGAAATAGTTGGAAATTAATCAGTTTTCAAGGAGTGAGGGCTTAATTATGAGATTTGTAAATTTTATTAAAAATATAAATAACGGTAGGAGGATATTGATGAGCAGCCGTAATGTTAAAAATGTTATTACATTGTTTATAATGTTGATTGCATTGATCTGTGTTTTTTCGTGTAGTCAGACATTACCGACTCAAAGGACGGTTGTGATAGAAAGGATAAATGATGCATCATGGGGCGAAGATAATATGCCTTCCGTTGATGTTATAAATGCATCCCCCTCAGCCTATTGGATAAATGCAAGCGATAACGACTCCAATGCTCGTTTCACTGTTTTCACGGGTTCAAAATTTATCAATTCAGGGGTGCAAAGAGAGTTTACCGCACTCAGTTCCGACGGCAAATATTACCTTTTATATAAATTTGATGGTAAAACATGGAGTGATAGCCCTCGTTTGAATCATCCTGCTGATAATGACGGTCAAAAAATATTTACGGGAAACATTCCTCAAGGAGAAGGCGATTATAAGCTCTATGCATATTACACATATGAAACATATAATGTCGCTGCCGTTGAAATATCAGGAGAGGTCAATATAGTGCGCTTTGTGTCCATTCCGGACAACGAGCCGAAAGAGCTGAGAATTAAGCTCAATTTCGGCAATGTTTTTGATAAAAGCAAATTCTCAGAGGGCACGGAATTGCCGTCTGATTTTATTATCCCTCGCGTTGAAGGTCTCAAGTATTCAATAGTCTCTTTTGAAAGCGATAACATCCTCAGAATAAAAATAACTGGTACTCCTACAGGTTCCTCCACCGATACGAACAATGTTACGATTCCCAAAAAATACGTACAGGGTGCTGAAATAGATTTAAAAGGAGAGGATCAGAACAGATATATAATCACCAATCCATCAATTGATGTTAGAAACCAAGTTATAGATGGTTATAAGTTAAAACAAATCACTAAAGAAAATCCAAAGCAGTTAAAGTTTTTACTAACAGGTGGTGCTGAATTTAACACAGACTTGATTAAAGAGGGCAGCCTGTTAAAAGAGTATTCCGATGGATTTAAACTCGGCATGATTGCGGGTCTGGAATACGAGGTAAGTAAGGTTGAAGCCAATGAACTTGTTGTTTCAATATATGGATATCCTTTAGAGATTAAAGACAGAGAGAATATTCGCTTTAGCGGTATTCAGGAAAAATACATTAAAAACGGAAGCAGTGAAGATTTTATTACAGATACCATTTCTTCAGAGGGATCGTATTACGATATCAAAGATGTACAAATAACAGCATCAACGCCCGACGGAGTTATAAAGCTTGTAAACGGTATTCAAATTCCCGAAAATGACAGCAAGGTTATTTCTCTTAAGATTCAAACGGGAGCAAAGTTCAAGCCAGAGGCGGTAAAGTTGGACAACAAGGTTGAATGGAGTACATTTACCACGGTAAGCGGACTTTCTATGCGATTTGGCTCATTAGAAGAGGATGGCTCGCTTTTGAAGATCCTCATATCCGGCACTCCTGAATTTACCTCATCGGGTGAGAGCATTATTAATATTTCGGTTCCGGAATATGTATTAGAAGGCTCTTCTGAGATCAATGGTATCGTTGTTGATACATCTTCAATCAAGTATGACAAAGGTCTTGTAAAGCTGAGTATTGCAAAAGACGTAGAAAACGGTATGTATTTTGGAACACAGGATTATCCGATTCAGGGCGTAAGCAACATACAACTCGGCAATGGAGATGGAATAAAGGTTCGTCTGGTTCTTGAGAACGCAACCTTCAATACAAGTATTGCCGACTATCTTGATGAGTGTTTTGCAGGGCTCCAAAAAGAGTTTGGATATACCGCCGAAGAAGGAACATACAGCATTTTGGCAGGAGGTGAGGCTAATTCCGGCGACGTAGTGGTTCTTATTAAAGGCTCTCCCGTCAATTTTACAAAAACCGGTCTTTCAAGCGTTGAAATAACGCTTCCGAGTAAGGTAATAACTCAGGCTTCAACATCCCTTAACAACGTAAAAGGCACGCTGTATTATTCAACAGCCCTTTCATCGCTTAGCGTGGATGACAGCGGCTCGTATCTTGGTGCAAACCGCACTTCTCCTCTTGTTGCTACACGAGGTGTATTAATAGGAAGTACCGATGATAAGGAAGAGGTGCTTATAAAGTTAAATCTTGACAAGGCAGTATTCAAGTCTGATATTAGTGAAAATAATATAAAAGAATGGTTTGCTCCTCTTAATGCTTCCGATGGTTGGGGTAAGGATCTTGTTTATTCTATAATAGAAAACAAACCGGATAGGGATTCTAACGGAAATATTACGGGAAGCCACATTATAATCAAAATAAACGGCACGCCTACTTCGTTGAATTCCGACCCGTCAAAGGTGGATATAACAGTACCGTCAAGTGCCGTAAAGGGAAGTACATCCTCATATGAAAACTTTACCCTTCCTGTTTGGTACAGGGTAAAAGGATCCGTTGAAGCTCGCATTTCCGGATACGGAGAAAGCGCTGAAAACCCAATAAAAGGAACGCAGTATGTTATGCTTTCCGAAGGGGATGGAATTTATGTTGACATAGCTCTTAGCGGCGGCAAATTTAATAATGTTAATGTTGGTGATGATATTTCATTATGGTTCAAAAACTGGATAGAGGATGGAATTGAGAATGCGACATTCAGGATTGTATCTATTGGTGCTGCAAATGACCTTATAACCGTTCTTGTAAACGGTTCGCTTAACAAGGGTTCAAGCAGTGGGCAAGCATACAGGGTTCCTGTGGTTGTTCCTCGTTCAAAAATTAAGGACGCTTCTTTATCCGGCGATCTTACGGCTCATTTATACTACAGTGCCGAAGCGCGAATAGGCGTTGAGCTCTCATCCGAAGCATTGTATTATGGAACTGCACAATCACCTCTTGTTGGAGTTCGCGGAGTATCCATGAACGAAGGAAAGGGAGCGGATGTAAAGCTTATAATTACAAACGGCGGTAAGTTTAGTAAGGATATAGCCATAAGTGACATAGAAAAATGGTTCAGCTCGTTTGGAGAATTAAAAAGCCCCGTATTTAGTATTGTACGCGGAGGAAAGGCAGGGGACGATTATATAGTTGTTCATATAGACGGAACGCTTATGAGTGAAAGTACAGTTCAAAAAAATGTAACTGTCACTATGCAAAAGAGCCTTTTCAACGGTGTTCTTATAAATGATCTTTCAACAACGCTGTACTATAAAACAACCTCCGAAGTAGAAGCAGAAGTGAGTGCTAATGCGGCATATTATGGTTCTGAATCAAATCCTCTTACCGGAATAAGATATATTCCTTTAGGATCATCAAACGGCGAAGAAATAAAGATTACTCTTAAAAATGCAAAATTTGTAAACACGCTTAAAGTCGGAGATTCCGTAAAAGACTGGTTTGTTGCATTTACTGACATCACAGGCTATATGAAGTTTACAATATCCGAGGTTGCTCCCGATTTCAGCTATGTCGTTATTAAAATTCAGGGAGCGCTTTCATCTCCCGTAAAGGCAGAAGGAGAGAGCGATCAAGCGCTTATTTCCATACCCAGAATTTTAATAGACGGCTATCTTACAAATAACGTCCTTACAACCCTGCACTACAAAACTACAGCAGAGGTTAGAGCAAGCGTTTATTCGGGATCGGGTTATTACGGATCGTTTGAGTATCCTATAGTTGATACTCAAAGGGTAAGCCTTAACAACAACGAAGGCGTTCTTGTTATGATTAACCTTGAAAATGCCGTATTTAACCAAACCGTAACAGCTGATGCTGATCTATCAACGTGGTTCAGCTCGTTTGGGGAGCTTATCAATTCATCATACACGCTTGAAGCCGGCGGACAGGGTGAAAATTACGCGGTAATCAGGGTAAAAGGTGCGCTTATTACCGAAGCAAAGCAGAGTAAGGCCATCGCCTTGCAAGTGCCACCTTCGGCAGTTGAAGGATTCCTTCCTTCGCCTCTTACTTTCCCGCTTTATTATCATATTACAAACCCCGTAACGGCTTCATTTGATCTGTCCGGAAACTACAAGGGCTCTTACGATAAGCCGATAGAGGGTATAAGCTTTGTTCACCTTGGTGCTGGGGAAGGCGTAGAAGTCAAGATAAATCTTGACGGAGGACTGTTCAGACAAGACATAAGCGGTAGCGATATAGCCTCATGGTTCAGCCTGTTTACCGATTTGAGCAGCAAAGAGGTTGTAATAAAGGACAGAGGTGACTATTCTTATATTTCATTTGTGTTAAAGGGAACTCTTATATCCGCATACAGCGATACTGTTAAAACAAGCAGCGTAAGAATTCCGTCATCCGATATACAAAATGCCTCCTTCAATGATGATGTTGTTGTAGATGTTACTTACAGAGCGGTAGGAGTTGTAAATGCGACTATTGATGAAACAGGAGAGTATTTAGGTGCAGCTACAAACCCCATTACTGAAATACAAAACAATCCTCTTGGTGAAGGTGATGGAGTATTTGTAAAAATTAACCTTGAAAACGGAACCTTTAACAGGGCTAATAACCTATCCTTAGCCCGTGGTGAAAGTGTTTCGTCATGGTTTACCAACTTTACCGATTTCTCGCTTGCAACTTATACAATAGAGGACATAGGCGATAAGTATGTTGTTATCAGAATTAAAGGCTCAATAACATCAGCTCCCGAACCTGATGCAAAGAGTGCTTATATTTCAATTCCATCAGCCGCAATTTACGGTTCTCTTGAATCAAATGTAGATACGCTTATGTACTATCAAACTACAGGCAGTATAGATATACAGCTTGATGCCCGATATGCCGGTAGCTCGGACGAGAACCCTATTACGGGTGTTAAATATATAGACATTAATAATAAAGAAGGTGTTCTTGTACGTATAAATCTCATAGGTGCTAAATATGCCACGGGTATAAACAAAGATTACGACTTTGCTCCATGGTTTGAAGAGCTTTCTCCATTGCTTGCTCAAGAACAATATGAATATCACAGTGGAGGAGAGAGAGAAGACTTTGTAATAGTGAGAGTAAAAGGAGCATTTATTACACCAACATTGTTGGGTTCGGTTGAATTAAAAGTTCCCTCTCAAGCCATAGATGCCCCAAGTCTTACAAGCGAATATCTGCAAAAAAGCTTGTATTATTATGCAGAAAAGTTTCCCGATGCTTCTCTTGATGAGGGTAAGGATTTCTACGGAACACGTTCAAATCCGATATCCGAAAAGAAATTTGTATATCTCAATAACAACAACGGAGTACTTATAAAGATTAACTTAAGAAATGCCTTGTTCTCATCCGAAGTAGTACCCGGTAGTAGTCTTGCCTCATGGTTTACGGCATTTACAAACACAATATTTACGCCGGATACAGAATATACAGTTGTAGAGGGTGGGCATCAACAAAGCTTTGTAATTGTTAAAATTAATGGTGCTGTTATAGGCTCATCGGATAACAAGGAGATATCAATTCCTCCATCAGCGATAGACGGGTATCTTACAGATCCTTTATCATGTATATTGACAGTCACAGATCCTGAGACAGTCTCCTTATCGCTTGAGGAAGGCTCTGAATACTATGGATACGATAGTAATCCGTTAAAGAGTATGCAAAACGTGCTTATCGGTGCCGGAGAAGGAGAACTTATCAGAATAAATCTTACAAAGGGTGAATTTGCACCCGCTGTTGTAAAAGGCTATGACATTAGTTCATGGTTTACTGATATAAGTGCTTCTATGGTTTTCCCCGAATACGAAATCGTAGGCGGAGGAGCCGGAGAAAACTATGTTATAGTTAGAGTAAAGGGTGCATTTACTGATCAGGAGTCTACGGAAACCAGGAATAAAGACATCAATATTCCTGCAAAGGATGTATATCCATATTACAGCTTAGGCGATTCAATAAAGGGGAATTTCGTTTGGATTGTTACACGGGAAGACGAACCCCAAATTGCAGCTGACACAAGATATAAGGGAGGATCATCTACATATCCTATAAGCGGAATAAGATATATTGCTTTAAGGGATGGTGAAGGAGAAGAGGTCAAGATTTACATTAATAACGGCTCGTTCAACGCACTTACCGAAGAAAAGGTTAAAAAATGGTTTGAGAATTTTGATCAATACTTAACCTCATCCTCGTATAGAATTACCGAGGGCGGCAAAGACGGTGATTCATTTGTTGTTGTAAAAATTACGGGTGCTCTTACTCAAAGCAGGGGTGTACCGACACAAGTTGCTCTTTCAATACCGCCTGAGGATGTTAAGAATTCTTCCAGAACTACCCCATATCAACCTGTTTTGTATTACTGCGTTACGGATGATGTACAAGCTAATATAACAAGTAATATCAACGGATATATAGGATATGAAGGCTCTCCTCTTACTGGATACAGAAATATCCCAATGAATGATAACAACGGTTATCTTATAAATATTTCTATTTCAAACACTGTATTTGAAAGTCATATTATAAAGGGCTTTAACGTTGACAGCTGGTTTGATGACTTTACGGATATTACTCATAAAAACTATACCGTTGAAGAAGGCGGTAAGGGTAAAAACTATGTTGTTATCCGTGTAAAGGGTGCTATTCAAACAGAAGATACTCAAAAGAAATTTGAGTACGTCAAAATCCCTGCAAACGCAATGGTAGGTTATTTACCATCCTTTGTAGCCTGTCCTATGTACTATCAAATAGAAGGAACGGTATCTGCTGCATTTGAAAAAACCGGTTATAGCGGAGGGGAGGAATCATCTCCTTTAAGCGGCATACAATATGCACCTATTTATACAGGTAGAGAGGAAGGCGTTAAAGTTAAGGTTCTGCTTAGCGGAGCGAAGTTTGCATCTTCTCTGCAAAGTGATGTATCACATTGGTTCAACGGTTTTACTGACTTTATAAAAGCTCCCTATGGAGATTCCCTCAAGCGTTCATTTGAAATAATAGATGGGGGGAGCGGTAAAGATTATGCCGTTATACTCATCAAGGGTGCAATAATCACAAACAAGGAAACAGCTGTTATTCAAAATGTTGTGATACCGTTTACCGATATAGACGGGTATTTGGATACCGGTATTGTTGCAAAGCTTTATTACAAGTCAAGTGGTATAATAACTGCAGAAGTAGAGAATAATGCAATTTACTATGGCTCTAATATTCGTCCGATAGAGGGCTATCAGTACATGCCTTTAGGAGGCGGCAGCGGTCTTAAAATCAAAATAGTACTTAAGAATACGGTATTTACAAAGGATATTAAGGCAGGAGATAACATTGATCCGTGGTTTAGGAATTTCAATGCGTTCACATCACAGGGAGCACACTACACCATAGAAAGCGGCGGTGAAGGTGAAAATTATGTTATAGTCACCGTTAAGGGTTCTCTTTCTATAAGTGACACAGGGAATGAAAACATACCGAGTGTTGAAATTCAAATACCAAGAACAGCTGTTGTTGCTTCTCTTCCATCCGATTTTACAGCCCCCCTTTACTACAGGAGCTTGGGTAATGTGGTTGCCTCTTTGGATCGTGGAGAAGACGGAAAGTATTACGGAAGCGAAATTAATCCTGTAGAAGGTGTTGCATTTACGGATCTTGTAAGTAGCCGTGGCTCAAATATACAGATGAGAATACAGCTTAAAGGTGCCGAGTTTAAAGACGTAGACACACAAACTGATGTTTCATCATGGTTTAAAGAGTGGACTGACTCCGGAGATATTAAAGGCATAGGAGGCGATGATACTCAGCCTACATTTTCGGTAAAAGCAGGTGGTAGCGGTAACGATTATGTAGTAATAGATCTTGTTGGTAAACTTATTCAAAGTTCTACCGAAAA
The DNA here is from genome assembly GCA_028719825.1 of Spirochaetales bacterium. Classification (GTDB taxonomy): domain Bacteria; phylum Spirochaetota; class Spirochaetia; order Sphaerochaetales; family Sphaerochaetaceae; genus UBA9848. Next base: position 10,318 of record JAQYLW010000036.1, read on the forward strand.
GCGACGTGTAAGGATAGAAATTCCAAAAGACAAAATAACCGGAAATTTAACCTCATCCGTATATGCAACCCTTGTGTATAAGGTTTCAAGCACAGTTAAAGCAAGTGTAGATATGAAGGGAACGTACAAGGGATCATACTTGTATCCTATTACGGGATCATCTGCTTTAGCTTTTTCAAATGCAAACAGACAGATACATGTAGTTCTTGAAAATGCAGTGTTCTCTGAAGATTTAACATCTGATAGCGTAAGCGAATGGTTCGACTATCCCACCTCGTATAGTCCTAATGTCCCGTCATCTGTTATTACAACAACAGGGGAAGGGTACAAAATAATATCAAACGGAGCAAACCATAACGATGTGATAATAGAAATAAATGGTGGCTTTAGAGATACTGTACTCGCTGTAAACAAAGGATATGTTGATCTAAGGATACCAAAAAACCATATAAAAGATGCATCCCTTAATAACGATATTTATCTTACGTTGTATTACACCTGTTTAGGTTCTGTTACAGCAACGCTTTCATCCGATGCGTATTTTGTTGGTGATACGTCAAACAATGTTCTTGAGGGTATAGTTGGTGTCGGACTCAATAACGGAAACGGATCGTATGTACGTTTGAATCTTCAAAACGATGTTGTGTTTAACAGTGATATAATTAATATTAATAACCCGATAGACACCTCTTTCTCAGATAAGATTGATAATATTAATGTTACAATTGCAGGTGGGGGTAATGGCTCATCCTTTATTGACTTAAACATAAAAGGTAAGCCTCATACACCAACAGACCCAACTAATATTACAAGTGGAGAAAAGGCAACCATTTCTATTCCGCTACAGTATATTGAAGGCTGTCTTGATGAATATAAGAATAATCTTGTCAAGGTTGATTTGCATTATGTTTTTTATGATGATGATGCATTACAGCTCGTGCTTAAAGACAATGATCCTTCGTATTTAGGATCTTCACTTTATCCGTTGTCTTTTAAACCCTATATCTCATTTGGAGAGGGTGCCGGAGTTGATGCCAGATTTGATCTGGTTCTTTCACGTTCAGGGCGAAATCCGGGGAAATTTGAACCTGTGTTTTCATCTTCTATGACCGATGTGAAAATAAAGTCATGCTTTGATACTCTTTTTGAGAGTGCTATTAAAAAAGCAAGTAATCCCCCAATTGAAGGAAGCTTTTCTACCTCAATAGTTTCAGGCGGTCCGCTTCAGTCCTACGTTGTGGTGAGATTTACAGGGTATATAGTACAGGAGAATATATCAAAAACACCAACAAATATTCTTATTAAAGACTGTCTTGCAGGTGGCGATTCTAATCTCTCTCTTAGTACACAAATGTATTTAGAAACTTCGCCAAATGTTCAAGTAACTATTGCTCCGCCTACTGCCCTTCATTCAAATGACTGGTTTGGAACAAATAATGCACCGATTTCCGGACCGATTAAATCAACGTTATACAATATGAATGTAAGAATGCAGCTTAGCGACGCAGATGTTAAATTCTCGGCAAATCTTAACAATGACACCCTTGCAGAGTGTATCATAGGCAAATTATATGCAAATTATGAAGTTGATACAGGCGTTGTGATATTGCGTGGCGGCAGCGGATATGACTTTGTGGAATTTAGGATAGATAGTACAACACCGCTTGTTAATCAACAGGTTACTCTTACATCTGCTGATATAGTGCTGCCCTATACCTTAATTTCAGGAGCAGTTAATAAACCGGGTGAATATCAATTTGGAACTCAACTTTGGTATCAGACCTCCGGAGAGGTTAAAATAAGCATATCTGATTCATTTACTGGTGATAGTAAAGATAAGCCGCTGAAACTCATAAACTTGGTTTATCTTGGAAATGATAAGGATACGGGGATTAATACGGTCATTGAATTTGAAAATGTATACCTTAGTGGTAAATCCGGACGAGATAACATGAGTGTGGGTGAAGACATAAGCAGTTGGTTTGAAAATGTCAGCCAATTCCTTGATGCAGATCTGGAATTCCATGTTATTCCCCTTTCAGATGTTCCCAGATTTGATACAACTCAAGTTACGGTTACTACTCAAGAAAGAGCGATTGGATACAAGTATGACCAAGTTAATAATACCTATACTTCCTACCTTGGAGTGAAAATAACAGGTACAACAAGTAAAATGGGAGAATTGGTAGCAACAGCAATACCATTTAGTGTACCGGCTGTTTATACCAATAAAACACAGGTTAAAACAGACAACATGATGAAGGGTGAGTTATTTGCAAAAAAAGAAAACCTTGTAATAAGAATAACAGAGCAAAGCGGCAACTCGGGTATACATTTGTATGGTTCTAAGGGAATATATTTTGGATATGCTTTAGGTACAGGGTTAGATCTTCGATTAGAACTTGATCAAAATCAATATAACGACGGTGTAAGGTTTAATAATATCCCTTCTAAGCAACAATTATCTGATATAGAACAACAGTTTAAAGCTAGAGTAAATGGTGTATATAATGTAAAAAGCAAAGGTATAGACAACGATGGTAAATACTTAAAAATAAACGTTGATGGCTACCCGACCGGATATACTTTTTCAGGAGACACTTCTACTTCACAGCAAGCCTACCTTAATATATTGGCAAAGTATATTAAGGGTAGTAATGAAGTGTTTCCTGATGAACCCATATCAACTCCATCTTACTATATTAGTGTAGGTATCCCACATATTCAAAGTGGTCTACTTGCCAGGATCAGGACCTTTTCCGGGATGATCTTGAAGAACCCTCAACCAATGACTATTGTTATATTTGGTAATGCTCAATTTAATCCAGGAAGTAGCAGCTATATTTCTCTAAATACACAGTATTATGAAGATTCGGATGGTAGACCATATAGCGATGGCATTAATGCGCCAGGCCGACCATTTATTGTGAACCCTAATGTGCATCCCTTATATGTCGAAATGTCGTGGCCAGGGGGACCGGGAGAAAGCACGGGAGTCTTTAAAAGAGGTTTGAATGGTTTATATAGAGTTAGAGTAAGCGTGGATCCACGTATTTTACGAGGATATGTCCCTGGTGTTACAACACTGGATAATAACAATACTTATGTTAATGTGGAGCTTCTTGATCCGAATGATTCTTCATACATTATGATGGGTTTTGACACCTGTACTCAACGTACTCCTCATCCTGGCCAAGATCGCCTAATGTTTGCTTATGTTTGGATTGAAGCGCCTGTATGGAATCAACTAGGTTTTGGCCTTAATGAAAGGATGTTTACCCTTCCTTCCACCTATGGTGGTCTAAAGCCTTATCATAATCCATTTGGGTTTGGTTCAACCTTACAAACTGCTATGGCTATTCAACGTTGGGGAAAGGGATCTTTTAGTGAGGATGTCGAAAGACCGCGCGGTGATGTAACAAATAAGTGGGATCGTTATCAGGTTGATATTGTAGATGTTAAGACTAAGAGTTTTGATGCTAATGATAAAGGTTTCTACCTTCGACTTAATGCACATTATAACAATTACATAGTATTTGATGATAATTATGGTGTGGGCTCATGGTCTGCACATCCTGAGACAAGCACAAAATATCTTTATAGTAAGGATGGAGATAGAGCAAAATCCCATTATAACACAGGTAATCATAAAGTACGAGGCCTGGATTGGGAAACTACTTGATAGGTTCATAACAACAAAAGGCGGGGAATTTCCCCGCCTTTTATTGTTACTGAATACAATATAAATATTTTCTTATCTTAGTTTAATTAAACATTATGATAAAAACTCAGTTGTTCTTCGTGGTGCCGTTTTGTTCCGCCATTTCGTCTGATGTTCCTACAAGGGATGTAGCTTCATCATATTCTTCGCGTGCAACAACCGAGGAGGCTACGATATAGTCGTCGCTCTTTCGCATTTTAAACACATTAACTCCCTGTGCCGCACGCCCCGACAATGATATATCGCTTGCATGCATTCTGATTGTTTGTCCTAGTGCAGTAATACATATTATATCGTCTTCACTGCTGTTTACGCTAAGAACATCAACAACATTTACGTTCTCGTTGCATTTGTAAATCAACTGTCCGCTCGTTCCACGCCCATGGCTTTTAAACAGAGAATAATCAACCTGTTTTCCCTTGCCGTTTGATGCAATAACAAGTGCCGTTCTGTTTTCATCAACCCTTACGCATCCTACAACCTCATCATTTGTTTTATCTATTCTTATTCCCCTTACTCCGTGTGCTGTTCTGCCCATTTCTCTTATTGAATTAACGCTGAATCTAAGCCCCTTGCCTTGTTTTGTAACAATCATAGCATCATCGTCTTTTTCAACAAATATCGCCCTATCAAGAGTGTCTCCTTCATCAAGGGCAATGGTAATCACTCCGCGTCCTCTTGCGTTCTTTAAAAGGTTAAGGTCAAGTCGTTTTGCAATTCCGAATTTTGTTACCATAAGCACCGAAAGATCTTCCTTCCATTCCTTAAAGGGTAAAACCGCGGTTATCGTTTCTTCGTCGGACAGTTGCAGCACGCTTTTTATGGATGCACCTTTGCCGTTTGCTTTAGCTCCTTCTTCAATCTCGTAGGCTCTGCACCAATATCCTCTTCCCAGTGATGTGATAAACAGTACGTAGTCGTGGCTGGAGGCACTGAATATAAAGTCTGTTACGTCTTCACCCCTAAGGGACAAGCCCTTAACTCCTTTGCCACCCCTGTGCTGTGCCTTATACTCGCTTACCGGGATGCGTTTAATAAACCCTTTTTTTGTTGCTGTAATAAGAACATCCTCTTTTTTAATAAAGTCTTCCGCGTTCTCATCGCCAAGTTCTGCGCCTATTATCTCGGTTCTTCTTTCGTCCTTGTATTTTGCACTAAGGGCAGATATTTCATCTTTTATCACGCCGTAAATCTTTTGCTTGTCGCTTAAAAGCTCCTTGTAATAAGCAATCTTCCTTTCACATTCGGCAAGCTCGTTTAGTATCTGCTCGGTTTCAAGGTTTGAAAGACGACCAAGTTTCATGTCTATTATTGCCTTTGCCTGAATTTCCGTAAGCTTAAATGTTTCCTGTAAACGCATACTCGCTATAGCGTTATCCTTGCTTTCTTTAATTATGCGTATTACTTCATCTATGTTCTCTATGCCTACTTTCAAACCCCAGAGTATGTGTGCGCGCTCTTCTGCTTTTTTAAGGTCAAATTTTGTACGTCTTGTTACAACATCATCACGGTGTTCAACGTAGTAATAAATCATGTCCTTTAGATTGAGTCGCTTAGGCTTTCCGTGTACTATGGCAATGTTGTTTACCGAAAAGTTGCATTGCAAAGCCGTGTGTTTGAATAAGTGATTTACAACAACTGCAGCAACAGCGCCTTTTTTAAGGTCTACAACAAGGCGTATTCCTTCCTTTTCGGATGATTCGTCACGTACCTCTCCGATGCCTTTGATGGTTTCTTTTTTCAGCTCAACTATTCGCTTATGCAGTTCTGCCTTGTTCACCTGATACGGAATTTCGGTAAATACTATGCTTGAGTGTTCTTTGTGCTCCTCAATATGGTATTTTGCACGCATTACAATTTTCCCGTATCCTGTTTCAAATGCCTCTTTTATTCCCTTTGCGCCGTACACAATTCCACCTGTGGGGAAGTCAGGGCCTTTTATGTGCTCCATAAGTTCACTAACGCTTATTTGAGGGTTGTCTATGTATGCACAAATAGCAGCTGTGGTTTCTCCAAGGTTATGAGGGGCCATATTTGATGCCATACCCACGGCAATACCGTTTGTGCCGTTTAAAATAAGGTAAGGTAGGGCAGAGGGTAGAACTTCAGGCTCCTTAAGGCTGTCATCATAGTTCGGCACCATATTAACGGTGTCTTTGTTGATGTCTAAAAGCATCTCTTCGCCCAAGGGACTCAGTTTTGCTTCGGTGTATCGCATGGCAGCCGCAGGATCGCCGTCAATTGATCCAAAGTTTCCGTGCGGTGCTACTACGGGGTATCTGAGTGAAAAATTTTGTGCAAGGCGAACCATTGCATCATATACGCTTGCATCTCCGTGCGGGTGATATTTACCAAGCACGTCACCAACAATCCTTGCGCTTTTTTTAAATTCGCCCGAAGCCTTTATCCCCAGTTCATTCATATCATACAAGATTCTGCGATGAACCGGTTTAAGACCGTCCCTAACATCGGGGAGTGCCCTTGATATAATTACGCTCATTGCGTAATTTAAATAGCTCTTTTCCATCTCCTTAGAGAGATCCTGAACTATAACCCTGTTTCCGCCGTCATTGCCCTCGCTTGAGGCCGTTGTAATTATCTCTTCATCCATTGCTTTTCATCCTTATACATCAAGATTTGTAACGTTTAGTGCATTTTCTTCAATAAAGACCCTGCGTGGTTCAACCTCTTCACCCATAAGCTTTGTAAATACTCCGTCTGCTGTTGTAAAATCTCCAAGGTGCACCTGAGTTATAAAACGCTTATCCGGATCCATTGTTGTTTCCCACAGCTCTGCAGGGTCCATTTCACCAAGACCTTTAAACCGTGCAACAGTGTATTTTCGTCCCTTTACTTCGTCGCTTGATATAAACTTGTTGTATTCTTCATCGTCATACACGTATTTTTCAAACGAGTTCTTTTCGCCCTTGCCTACGCTTACCTTATAAAGGGGAGGCATTGCAAAATACACATAGCCGTTCTCAATAAGCGGCTTCATATATCTAAAGAAGAACGTAAGTAAAAGAGTTCTTATGTGTGAACCGTCAACATCGGCATCAGCCATAATTATTATCTTGTGATATCTTGCCTTTTCTATATCAAACGTAGCGCCAAGCCCGGCTCCGATAGAGGCTATTATGGGCTGTAATTTATCATTTCCCATAACCTTTTCATCCCTGCTTTTTTCCACATTCAACATCTTTCCCCAAAGAGACAGAATTGCCTGTGTTTTTCTGTTGCGCCCCTGTTTTGCGCTGCCTCCTGCAGAATCTCCCTCAACTATAAACAGTTCACATAGGGCAGGGTCCTTTTCGCTGCAGTCCGCAAGTTTTCCGGGCAGTCCCATGCCCTCGGAATCCTTTCTTATTCTCTGCCTTGCGTCACGAGCGGCAATTCTTGCCTTTGCGGCAAGCACTGCTTTTTCAAGTATGGCGGATGATACATCGGGATGCTCATCAAGATAGTCGTTCAGTTTTTCGTATAAAAGTGATGCTATTCCGTGCATTATATATTGGTTACCGAGTTTCATCTTTGTTTGCCCCTCAAATTGAGGATCCGCCATTTTCACCGACACTATGGCAACAAGACCTTCTCTCAGGTCGCTTCCTTCAAGGGACTGCTCAAATTTTTTGGAAATCTTTGTGTTTTTTCTAAGCTGTTCGTTTATTGCCCTTGTTAAACCCGCTCTGAATCCGGAAACGTGGGTTCCTCCTTCACGCGTGTTGATGTTGTTTACAAATCCAAATAGGATTTCGTCGTACCTGTCGTTGTACTGTATGGCTATTTCAACATCCGCCGCTCTTTTTTCTCCGTTGTCTATTTTCCCCGAAAGGTAAATCGGCTGTTCGTTTATCACTTTTTTATTTTCGTTCAGTAGGGTGATAAAGCTGTTTATTCCCCCTTCATAACAGAAGGTTTCTTCCTTTTTTTCATCCTCACGCTCGTCTGTTATGGTTATCCTGATTCCCTTGTTTAAAAACGCAAGCTCTCTCATTCTGTCGGATAGGGTGCGGTAGTCAAAATCGTTGTCCTCCATCATTCCTTTTGAGAAATCAGGGGTAAATCTAATAATAGTACCTGTTCTGTCGCTGTCGCCTATGCGTTGAACCTCGGTTAGTGGGATTCCCTTTGAATATTCCTGCTTAAACACTCCGCCATCCCTGTAAACTATCGCTTCAAGATGTTCGGAAAGGGCGTTTACTACAGAAACACCAACTCCGTGAAGTCCTCCCGATACGGAGTACGCTCCGCTTTCAAACTTTCCTCCGGCATGCAATACCGTAAGAGCAACCTCAAGCGAGTTTTTGTTTTCGCTCGGATGCTTTCCAACAGGTATTCCTCGACCGTTATCCTCAACCGTAACATATCTGTTTTTTTCAAGTATTATTTTTATATTGTCGCAATATCCGGCCATAGCCTCGTCTATGGAGTTGTCAACAACCTCATACACCATGTGATGAAGTCCGTCTATTCCCTGGCTTCCGATATACATTCCCGGTCTTTTTCTTACACCCTCAAGACCCTTTAACACACGGATACTGTCCGACCCGTAATTGCCGCTACCCATAGCATGGTTTTGCCTTTCCTCAGGCATGTCTGCATTGTGTTCCGACATTTTTACCTCACTTGTTTTGCGGTTTCCCGCTTTGTATAGTTGTATACTTAGATGTATACTTATATATTATATTATATATATAATATATATTTCTATAATATATCCGCAGAATCATTGGGTCTTTTTCGCTCCTTCGCACGCAAAATTCCTTAGGCAGTACACAAAGTACAGCCTTGCGGATATTTTGGTGCTCAGAGAGCGGAAAATCCTCCAAGCATTCTGCGGATTTTTTCTAAGGTAATTACTAAATCTGTGCCTTACCTTAATTCCTAATCCGACGGAGATTCGGATGAGATTTTCGAGGATGAAGCACGCCATATCCGAAAAGTTGTACTTTGTGTACTACTTGAGGAATGGCGTGCTGTCCTCGGAAAGATCGCCGAAGATCATAGGATTACACAAAGTACAATCTTCGCTTGCTTGTATGCTTCAAGTTCGCAAATCTCGCTCGAATCTTCTGCGGATTTTTTTCTAAGGAATGAACCAAGTACCCCTTAATTCTCAAATCCGAATCTT
>JAQYLW010000037.1 GCA_028719825.1 Spirochaetales bacterium
ATAGGTGATGTATTTTCTTTTTTCTTGCCCCAAGCAAAAACACTAAACACACATAAACTCAACAATGCAAATAAAGATATAATCTTTTTCATTTATCCTAAAATCTCCTTTTTCTTTTTATCAAACTCTTCTTGGGTTAAAATTCCTTCATCAAAAAGCTGTTTATATTTTCTTAGTCTCTTGATTTTCTCATCATCCTTGTTTTTTAGACTAAATTCGTGTTCACAAGAATTACATTTAAAATCCCAAATATTGCTGCTATCTTTTACATTAACATCAAATGAACCACACTCGGGACAATAAATATTTTTCTTGAGAATTGGATGGAAATAAAAATGACAGTCACAACCTGCTACATAAGGACAAACCCCTGAACAACAGTGTTCCCCATATCCTCCAGTACAATATATCTCTGGAGAGCAACTGCCATAATCTTCACTACAGCCTTCACATGTGGTATCATTACCACACACATAACCGTCAACAACAGAACACCACTTTTTATGATAACATTGACAAATAGGCTCACAATAAAGTCTACCTGTTGAGGATGATTCAAAACTTTTACCACAATGCGGGCATTTAACTTTAAAGCTCATTTTTAATTTTCATACTTATAAAACATAATCTACAGCTTGCTATTGTATATTATTAATAGTGATTTTATTTGCTTTACATATTTCTTGAAGTCTTTCATATGTGCCAGACGATGAACCTTGTCTTCGTTTTTTATGACATGCAGATATAATAATATCACAATCTAAAAATTGTGTTCTTAACTTGTTAGTTGAATTCTCTATTCCGCATAAAAAGATTTCAATATCTGCAACGATATCCCCATGAGTTGAAATACCAATCTTTATTTCCTTTGTATTTCCATTATTATCTTCAACCTTAACTGTTACAACAACTGCTAAATCATAAGGTCTTCCATTTTCATCCTTTAACATTATTTTCTTTAGCCAGCCATTGGGTGGTTGGGGTAAATTATAATTATTGTTAACATTGTTATTGCCATAAATATTTCTTACTAATTCAGGATCACAATAAACTAAGTCTATATTATTTTCATTAAAATACGATAGTATTAATATCAAGTATTTTAAGGATGTTGTTTTGCCTGTATTCGAACCATTCGGCGTTGCAATTAGAATTGGAGTTCTTGGTTGAATTGAATTCAAATTTTCATTATAATCTATGCTTGAATTTGATGTAAAATCTTTAAGCAGGTTTGAAAATTCTTCATTAGTCATTTTTATATCCTAGAAATAGATATATTGAATTTTGTGCAAGCAAAATTCAACATTATGTTAATGATAACAGAAGGCTGAGCCACATTTTCAGATTTTTTCAAGATTTTTAATGTTGTTAATTAACAAACGATTGTAGCGAATATTTTGATTAGATAATTATTTCTCTGCAATAAACACATTGGTCCATACATTATGTTTTTATGCTAAACTTCCCCTCTCCAGATTATCTTGATGTTGTCGTTGCTCTCAACTTCTAAATGGTCGACAGCCTTATAAATATTTCATCATCAAACTTCTTAAGTGGCTTGTTTAGTTTTCTTAATTCTTTTGTAAAGTCTTCGGCTCTGAACAGCCTTTCCTCCATATCCTTTATTCTGTTTGATAGCTCTATACTTTCCTTTCTCTTCTTCTCGTATTCTTTAACAAGGGTATCATATTTGTCTGTGGTATGCTCGGCTGTTCTTGCACTTCTTTTCACCACATCTTCAATCTGTGATGAGATGGCTTCTAACTCATAGGATAATTTATAGTATTTCTTTTTGAGCGCTGTTGTATCAAGCACTTCTCTTATCTCATCCATAACATCAAAGTCTTTCTTTACTAAAAGACTATTTATCTCTTTGAAGCATAAATCCTTTATGTCTTCTTCTCTAAGGTTTTCTGTCTGGCATCTTTTATTCTTTCCGGTGTATCTGTCATAGCAGTACAAGACGATTATTTTGTATTTGTCAGTTGAATACCAGACAAATCTTGAAAACGTTCCGCCGCAATTTGCACATTTTATCTTTCCTATAAACACAAGACCGTCTGTTCTCTTGCCGTGCTGCTTTCCACTTCTTTTCATCTCATCTGCACAAGGTCAAAAACATCAGGGCTTATTATCGCATCATGGCTTTCCTTGACGTAATAATGCTTGAGCTCGCCGTTGTTCTTAAGGTGCTTTTTGGTGAAAAAATCCGAGGTGTAGGATTTCTGCAGAAGGACGTCGCCATTGTATTTCTCGTTCCTCAATATGCTCAATACGGATGAGGCTTTCCATACAGATTTGCCACCAGGACTGAGAATATTCTATTCTGTCAGCTGTCTTGCGATTTCAGTTGTGCCGTAGCCGTCAAGATACATCCTGTATATCTTTTTAACGGTCTCGGCCTGCTCACGGTTGACCACGAACTCCCTGTTCTCGCCTCTGTCGTATCCTAAAAACCTGCCAAATGCCACGGAGACCTTCCCGTCCGCCATTCTCTTTCGCTGCCCCAAGTATAGTTCTCCGATATGCTCCTCGCCTCCCCTTGTGCCAATGAGCTCATTATGGTTAGCAAGAGTTATCCTTTGCCGCCAAATATCCAGATGTTTTCTTTTTCAAAATAACACTATACACCATCCTCTTTCAGTTTTCTTATGGTGGTAAGAGAATCAACTGTGTTTCTTGCAAACCTCGATAAATTCTTTGTCAGTGTTATACCTCGCCATTGCAAGTTACTGCATTATATTGCCAAATAAACAAAAAATTTAGATTGTATAATAGAACTTCTAAAGAGTTGGATGGAACTTTAAGGTTCTTTTTTAAAAAGGATCTTTTCTTGTATAAAGCTTATCGCACAACTTACAACCATTCCAAACCCGAACATCAAAATTATCATATTCATATCAAAATTTACAGCTTTTGTTTTATAAAGAGCAAACCACACACCATAATAGATGAAGTTAACAAGCGCTGTATTGATAAAATTATACTTAGTCTTTCCAAGTCCTATGAATATATTATCTGGAACTTGCTGCAATGAATATGGAATAAAGAATGGTATCATCATAAGACATATTTCAAAAATACGCCTATAATTTTCTAAATGCTCTACTACCTTGAAAAAAGGCATCCAAAATGTGATTGACAATGCCCATAATACAAAGATAGCAAAAAGTATTATGTAATAATTAGATTGCCTGAGGTTTTTACATCCGTCCTTGCAATCCTTGCGGATTACTTCACATAGTGCATTGACTGGGATCAGCAAAAATCCCCAGATAAAATTATTACACAGCCAATAGTTTCCAGATTCGGATACTTCATTTACAATCCTGACAATCATAAGAGCGTATACTACATTTGCAATAAATTGCTGCAAACCTGAAAAAGCACCTATTCTACTCCAGTCCTTAATCAATACTAAATCGCTTTTCCCAAAACAAGAAATCTTTATCGATTTTTGTATTGAAAGAATAGCAAGTGCAAAACAAGCAAAAAAAATCACCCAAATGGGTGACTTTTTTGTATTAAGTGACACAATAACCTAAGCGGGAAACGGGACTCGAACCCGCGACATCCACCTTGGCAAGGTGGAGCTCTACCACTGAGCTATTCCCGCGTATAGTGCGAGGGGCGGGACTTGAACCCGCACGCCTTTCAGCACCGGAACCTAAATCCGGCGTGTCTGCCAATTCCACCACTCTCGCATGTAATGAGCCGCGAAGGGTTCGAACCTTCGACCCACAGATTAAGAGTCTGTTGCTCTACCAGCTGAGCTAGCGGCCCATTAGGTATGCCCAGGTGCATGAAATCCCAAACACAAGCCCTTCTTGCGTCTAGCAGGACTCGAACCTGCAACCTACGGATTCGAAGTCCGGCGCTCTATCCAATTGAGCTATAAACGCATTTGTGGGCGTTGGGTAGGAGACGGGATTTGAACCCGCGACAACCAGATCCACAATCTGGCGCTCTACCACTGAACTACTCCCACCATGCAATTTACACTACGGTATTCGATTATATAAATTTTCGTTTGTAATTGTCAAGTTATTCACCCCAAAGTAAGTTTTGTGCTAATATTTTATTTATGGAAACGGATAAAACAGAAGAAAAAAAACCATTATCGTTCATAGAGCAGATTGTAGAAAACGACTTAAAATCAGGCGAAGTTAAAGAAATTGTAACTCGCTTCCCTCCCGAACCGAACGGCTATCTTCATATAGGGCATCTGAAAGCGATAAATATCAGCTTTTCAATTGCCAAAAAATACAACGGAATATGCCATCTTAGAATGGATGATACAAACCCGGAAAAAGAGGACGGCGAATACATATCATCAATAGAACAGGATATTAAATGGCTGGGCTTCGACTGGGGCGATAAAGTGTATTTTGCCTCCGACTATTACGAACAGATGTACAATATAGCCGTAAACCTTATTAAGGAAGGACTCGCCTATGTTGACGATCTTTCACCCGAGGAAATAAAAAAATACCGCGGAACTCTTACAGAAAAGGGAAAGGAATCCCCCTCTCGCTCAAGGAGCATATCTGAAAACCTTAGGTTGTTTGAAGAGATGAAAAACGGATTGCATCCGGAAGGCAAATACATACTTAGAGCAAAAATTGATATGTCCTCACCAAATATTAATATGAGGGATCCGGCAATATATCGCATACGCTATGCAGAACACCCTCGTACAGAAAAAAAATGGTGTATTTATCCAATGTATGATTTTGCTCATCCTATAGAGGACGCCATAGAAGGCATAACGCATAGCATTTGTACTCTTGAATTTGAGGATCACCGCCCGTTGTACAACTGGTTCTGTGAACACGATGATATTGAATGCTATCCAAAACAAAGAGAATTTTCACGCTTGAATATTACATATACCGTTATGAGTAAACGTCATTTAAGGGAGCTGGTTGAAAAAGGATATGTTGACGGATGGGATGATCCAAGAATGCCAACTATAAGCGCGGCAAGAAGGAGAGGCTTTACTCCTGCATCTCTTATTGATTTTGCATCAAGGGTAGGAACTACAAAAGTAGAAGGAATTGTTGATTATTCCCTTCTTGAGTTCTGTGCACGTGAGGACCTTAATAAAAAAGCTCTCAGATACATGGCAGTACTTGATCCTGTTAAAGTGGTAATAGACAACTACCCTAAGGATAAAGAAGAAACATTTACAACAGCAAACAATCCTGAAAATGAAAGCGATGGCGAAAGAGAGATTCCGTTCAGCAGGGAGATATATATAGAAAGAAGCGATTTTATGGAAGTTCCCGTAAAAGGATACCACAGATTGTATATTGGTGGAGAAGTTCGTCTTAAAAGCGCATATTACATTACAGCTACAAGCGTTGAAAAGGATGATCAGGGAAATATTACCCTTATTCATGCAACTTATGATCCGCTCTCTAAAGGTGGAGATACAAAAGACGGAAGAAAGGTTAAGGGAACAATCCATTGGGTTGATGCATCAAAGGCTGCTGATGCAAAAGTGCGCCTTTATGACAAGCTTTTTACCGAGGAAGTTCCCGGAGCAAAAACAGGAAATTATCTTGATGATTTAAACAAAGACAGTCTTAAAGAATTAAACGCTAAAGTAGAAAAAGATATGTTGAATATAGCTCCGGGTGTACCCTTGCAATTTATGCGCATGGGTTATTTCACTCGCGATTCAAAAAGCAAAGAGATAGTTTTCAACAGGACTGTTACATTAAAGGACACATGGGCAAAGACACAAAAGCAATGAACTCACACACTTTTTTTGACTGTCACTTGCACTTAATGAATCTGAAAAGTATCAGTTACACTCCCCTTGTACAATCTGTACTCTCAGCCCCGTTAAATGCAGTTACAAGCGGCTTTCTGTCCCCTGTGTATTTAACACAGAACGAAAGCAGCTTAAAAGATAACATAGCTAACGCACTTGTTTGCTTTGAATCCCCTATTTCCGACACGATAGAAAATCTGTACAATGACCTTTGCGGCGCTTTAGATAGCAATATTGCTTTTATAAATAGTGACAACAAATTTGTTTTTAGAGGCAGGAGGTACGACGCATATGCTCTTATTCCGCTTTGCATAGATTTTTCAACAAAGGAAAACACTTCATCCTATTACAAACAGAAATACAACGATCTTATCACTCCTTTTGCAATTGAGACAATCGAGGAAATAAATAAGTTCAAAACTGAACACCCGGATGCTATATTGGAGTTCTATCCGTTTTTGGGAATAAACCCTATAGTTCACTCAAAAGAAAAGATTAAAAGTTTGTTAGAGGAATTCTGCTCCCCAAACAAAAAGGATCGTTTTTACGGAATTAAGCTATATCCGCCGTTAAACAGCGATCCATGGCCTATTCATGATAAGGACGAATGGGAGAAAACAGAGATAATATACAATTTTGCCGAAGAACATAGTTTGCCTGTTACCACGCATTGCGATAACCAGGGATTCAGGGTTACATCCCCAAAGGAAGCATGGAAATTTACAAACCCCGAATCGTGGAAATATGTAATATCATCCCATAAAAATCTTAGGCTGAATTTTGCGCATTTCGGCAGATTTTATGCAAATGATTCTCAGATAATTGACAGGGTTACCTCACAAATAATGCAACGTCCTTCTTTGGGGCATAACAAATGGACAGAAACAATAATTTCATATATTCAAACATATGACAATGTATATACCGATATCTCATTCTCATTTTTAGATAAGGCATTTGTAAAATCAATTGCGAGCATTATGCTTAACAAAACACCTATATCAGAGAAACTTAAAACCAGAATAATGTTCGGAACGGATTTTGCTATAAGCCTATTAAAAACATCCTCTTATTCAAAATACTTATCGGATTTTGAAAGTTCCATTTTTACAAATGATACGGTTGAAGCGATGACAGGCGAAAACGTCAAAAGATTCCTGTTCGGCGAATAAGGCTACCACCTTCCGCCACCACCGCCTCCAAAACCACCTCCTAGAGACAAGCCTCCCATTCCGCCGTTGGAGGGCCCTAAATGTCCGCCTCCGCCAAATTGAGATGCCCTAAGACTGCTATGAAGCATTATACTTTCGTTTAAAACACGTGTTAATTGTAAATAAAACAACAAATCCATTACATTACTATCACAAAGGATATTCGTGTTTTCAGGAATGGTCATCCCCTTAAACATATTTGCCACCTTATCTTCGCATTCAAGCGGTAAAGCAAATGACAGAATTTTATAAAACACCCCCGGCTCAATTTCGTATAATTCTTTTATTTTATCTTTTTCAACCGTTTCTATATAATCTTTAACTCCCATGATTTTTTCCAACATAGAGGAATAATACTTCGTTCTTTTTTTGCACCTCTTGGAAAGAATAATAAGTGCAGTCGGAAAGATTACTGTACCTGCAATAGACAATGCAAGATATAGAATAACATACGTTATATTAACAAGACCAAGCGTATTAATTACAAAAATCCATGTAGCTATAGAAATGGCTACAATTATCAATGTTAATATAATGATAATTGTGCTTATTATTACGCTTTGCTTTGTAAATAATCTTTTGCCGTCAGTACTGTGTTCTGCTTTCAGCTTGGATTCAACAGCTTTTATAGCTATAGGAATATTACTGTTATTATCATTAACATTTACTATGCTGCTATTTTTAAACAGAGCTCTAAAAAATATTTTTTCAACCGGTGTAAGTTTATCATCTGCGTTTTTTAATTGATGAATCTCAACATCGTCCTTAGAAGTTTTAGATTTCTTTTTGATGTATTTTATAGATATATACCCTCGGTCGGCAAAGGACATTAACTGTCCGCTTACAGCCCTGAAATCCGTTTTCCCTGTATACAAATACCCTACTTCAAAAGGAGAAAAATCATCAAGAAAACCCGAAAAACCCGGAAAAACCGGTATAAGTTTTTGATTAGGTCTTATCTTAATCGTGCAAATCGTAAATATCAGCAATAATACGAAACACAACATTGGTAACATTATAAACAACTTTGATATTATGATATTCTTTTGGAACTTAACATCAGCCTTTGAAAAATACCCATCTTCAAGTTCCACAAGAATAGTACAGCTTTCGTTTGGATCAAAATCGATTGCACTTCCAAATATTTCATTATCATTGACGCCCACCCAAATACCGCCTGAGCTTAAACTATAAGAATTTCCCCTCAACAACTTAATAGATTCCTTATCCAATTTCGTATCACTGTCAAAAAATATATTGAAATTTAAGTTTTTTATCTTATCATCCCACTCATTCCCTAAAAGGTTATAATAAAAATAATCATATTTCTCATATAAATCCCTACCCACATCATACTTATATGAAATAGTGAAATCATGATACCCTCTAACAGCTGTATCAGGATCACCTATAGTATATATGATATGATCAGGATAAAAATCTTTTTTCACAATTGGAGTTGAAGCATTAAAATCACTAACCTTTATTTTTTGACCATCAGGTCCCTTTGTTTTAATTTTTCGATAAATCCCGTGAGAAAGATCACTAAAGTAATATCGTATATTCTCGGTAATGGTATATGTGTTGTCACGATCAACTTCTATGTTTATTTCGTAATTATCTATGTAATTGCCATATGAAGATGCATAAATCAAAACAGGACAGAGAATAAACAGTAAAATGATTAATGTCTTTTTCATTCTTTGCTTCTTATTGCTTTTGTTATGTTTATTATATCTTCTAAAAGCAGTTTTTCGGGACGTATAGAAGGATCAACCTTGCTGTTTTTAAGAACTTCATCCGATGAAGAGCCAATCAACTGTTGAAGATTATTCCTTACGGTCTTTCGCTTTTGTGAAAACAGGGCTCTGTTTACTACTACGAACTTGTCGTATAGTGTTTTTTCTATAAGCACTTCGCTCTTTTTTTCTAAAACAACAACTGAACTTGTTACCTTGGGATGAGGGTAAAAAGCAGATGGAGGTATATCAAAGGCTATTTTGGCATTATAGCTGAGCTCTCTTAATGATGCAAGGCTTCCCCATTCTGAAGAAAGAGGTTTTGCGCTAAGTCTTTCGGCAACCTCTTTTTGAAGAGTAAACACCATGCGTTTGGGCAACAGTTGTTTTTCAAGAGCATTTGCAATTATGACTGTTCCAACGTTGTACGGCAGATTGCCACATATCACTTCGGGTAGCAGAGTGTTGTCATCATTTGAAAGCGCCTTTTCGTACTCGCAAAACAGTGTTTTGAGAGCATCCCCTTCAACAAGGGAGAAATTCGGGTTATTCGCATAGTATTCTTTTAGAAAACAGGAAAATCCATAATCCAGTTCAAAAGCTTTAAGACATAATGAGCGCTTTAGAATAGCATCACTTATACTTCCCAACCCCGGTCCTATTTCCCATACAATGCTTCCCGAAGGTAGGGAACATGTTATTTCATCTGCGATTTTTTTCCTGTACGAATCACTTACAAGAAAATTCTGTCCCCTGTGTTTAGTAGGAGATAAGCCCCTTTCTAAAAGAACAGCCTTAATCTTTGACACATCCGAGTAATCAAGCTCAGTCATAGTTTAATTATTAAAACTGCACCTTGATATTTTGTTTTTCGCTTTCTTCAACAGATAAATACGTCTGACGAGTAAAATGAAAAATTGAGGCTATGATATTGGATGGGAAGGTTTCTGTTGCAGTGTTAAAATGTTTTACAACGGCATTATAATACTTTCTGCACATTAAAATTTCATCCTCTATTTTCATAAGTGAATTTTGAAGGGACATAAAGTTTTCATTGGCCTTTAATTCAGGATAGTTCTCTGCAACAGCAAACAGATGTGACAGGGCAGATGTGAGGTTTTTGGACTGTAAATCTTTATCTTCAAGCGTTGATGCGTTAAGTCCGCTATTTCTTGCATTAATAACACCCTCAAGCGTTTCTTTTTCGTGAGCGGCATATCCTTTTACCGTTTCAACAAGGTTTGGAATAAGATCAAATCTTTTTTTAAGCGTTACGTCAAGCTGTGCAAGCGATTCCTCTATTCTGTTTCTTAGTTTTACAAAATTGTTGTATGATCTTATACAAAAAGCAGCAAGTACAACTAAAACTGCAATTATTATCAATGCAATTATCATTATTTACCCCCTATTATTATAACTAAATAAGCATTCTTGAAAATTCAAGAAGTGCCGTATCGTCTGTGGTGTTGTTTAGAACGCCAAGCGCAAGTTTTTTTCCCAGTTGAACTCCTTCCTGATCAAAACTGTTCAAGTTCCAAATAAAGCCCTGGAACATTACTTTATTTTCAAAATGGGCAAGCAGAGCGCCTAAGGTATACGGATTAAGTTCATCGGCGTATATCAGGCTTGAAGGACGGCCACCCGTAAAGTTTTTGTTGCTGTCGCTGTTTGTTGCTCCTTTTGCAAATGCAACCATCTGAGCAATAACGTTTGCATTCAATTTTTTATGCGCTTCTTTCATGACAGGTGCATATGGACCGTTTTGATCAATGGCAGAATTGTTTTTGAATGCAATAAATTCTATCGGAGTTATAACGGGGCTTTGGTGTAAATGCTGATAAAAAGAATGTTGTCCGTTTGTTCCGCATTCTCCAAAAATAACGGGGCCCGTTTGATACGATACATATTCTTTATTGATATTCACGCTTTTGCCGTTGCTTTCCATATCAAGCTGTTCAAGATGAGCTGTAAATCGAAGAAGAGCCTCCGAATACGGTAAAACAGCTAAGGATTGCATATTAAGCACGTTTCTCTCATACACACCTATAAAGGCATCAAGAGAAGCTGCATTAGACTCAACCTTATTGTTGTATGATGCCATATCGCTATCATGTGCACCGCATAAAAACTCTTCTGCAACTTTTGCACCGTATGCAATGCTCATAATAAGGAGCCCTACTCCGCTTGTTGAAGAATATCGCCCTCCGATATAGTCGTCCATATAAAACACCTTTGCGCCTTCTGTGCTTTTTGCAAGAGGACTTGTTTGTGACGTTACGCATATAAGGTGTTTTTCAAAAACAAAATTCTTATCCTTTACCTTGCTTTCTGCAATGGTTTTTACAAGA
The DNA here is from genome assembly GCA_028719825.1 of Spirochaetales bacterium. Classification (GTDB taxonomy): domain Bacteria; phylum Spirochaetota; class Spirochaetia; order Sphaerochaetales; family Sphaerochaetaceae; genus UBA9848. The sequence goes on from JAQYLW010000037.1 coordinate 11,078, forward strand.
TCCTTGTTATTGAGAGTTTCAAGCGTGGTGCCGCTTTTTGACACCAAAATAAACAGGGTTGTTTCAGGATCCACATCGCTCATTACATTTACGGCATTTTCGGGATCAACATTTGATATGAATTTTGGCTGAATAATACTGATTCCGTTTGCTTTTGCATAGGATGAAAGAGCAATGCACATTGCGCGCGGTCCCAAGTCGGATCCGCCGATTCCTATTTGAAGTACAGTGTCTATTTTTTTACCTGTGCTTCCAAGAACTTTTCCATTTCTTACTGAAGTGGCATAATCAAAAATGCGCTCTTTTTCTATTCTGTAGAATTCTTCCTTATCCACCGAGTCTATGAGTATCTTTTTTCCAAGGACATTGCCACGTAAAAGATGGTGCAGCACAGCTCTGTTTTCCCCTGTGTTGACTCTATCTCCCGACAAAAGGGATGTGAACTTATCAAAAATTTGACATTCATCAAATATTTCCTGAAATACAGCTATGTGTTTTTTCTCTATGGGTGAACAGGCATAGTTAAACGTAAGCGAAGCCGACTGAACACTACATTCCTTAATACGCTCTGATGAAACTGAATGAACATCATAAGGTTTAAGCGATACAAGTTTATCAAATGCTTGTGACTTATCCAAATTAATAGACATATTAACCCCCTATTTAATATCCGGTATTCTTTCCTTAAACGAAGCTATGAGATCTTCTTTGGTACTCCCTTCACGCAATACGATGAATATAGTATCGTCTCCGGCTATTGTTCCTAATATCTCCGGAAGATCTATATGATCAAGGGCTGCAGCAACGCTGTTTGCGTGACCTATGCGCGTTTTTATTACGCCAAACGAGCCTGAAAATTCTATAGAACGAACTCCAAAATGCACTGCCCTTATATAGTCATCTTCACAAAGGATTTCCTTATCATCGTCAGATAAGGCGTAGTAATATGCAGACCAACCATCGCTTATTCTGCTTGCACGAAGGTTTTTTAGATCCCTTGAAAGAGTTGCTTGTGTTATTTCTATACCGAGTTTTTTTAATTCTAAAAGTAAAGCATCCTGACTTTCTATTTTTTGACCACGGATGATTTTTGCAATTATTTCAAGCCTATCGCTTTTGTTAGCCATATTCTATTATTATATCATAGCATCACAGTGGTTTAGTACTGTCTTTTAGGTATTCAAGCGCCTTTTTGTCGGTTGAATGTAACAGGAGTTCTTCACTTACCGTATCATATATTCTTTTATGATAGTCGTTTATAAATTGTATCTCATCCTTAGTTAAAGAATCCTTATCAATCAGCCTTCTTTCGTACGGACACATAGTAAGGCTTTTAAGTGATAAGTACTCGGATTTCTCATTCTCTTTTTCAACAACAACGACATTTTCTATGCGAATTCCATAATCTTGGCGTGAATACAACCCCGGCTCTACCGAAAAAATCATCCCCTCTTTAAGGTACATTTCCGTCTGTAATGAATGACGGGCAGAAAGGCGCGGAGCATCTGCATGAACATTTCCCCAACAATCGATACTGTGTCCCGTTCCGTGTTCATAATCAAGATTCTCCTTCCACATAACCGAACGAGCAATTGTATCAAGGGTAAACCCTGTAGCTCTTCCCTCTTTATAATGCCCCATAAGAACGCTAAGCTGTGCTTTTAAAACAGTTGTATAGTCGTGTATCCAGCGTTCATCCACCCTGTCGCCTGCAATTAAAGTGCGTGTACAGTCTGTTGTGCCAAACTCATATTGGCTTCCTGTATCCATAACCACAAGCGAGGAGTGATCTACGGTTTTTTCTTCCCTCTCATAATCGTAATGAGGACATTTCCCACCCTTTTCAAATGCAAATATGGGTTTGAAGCTTTCTGTAATATAGCCTGTGTTCTGCTTTTTATATTTTATATATTCATCTACAAACTCTCTTTCGGTTAACGGTGAAAGAATCATGTTAGAAGGAGTTGTTTTTTCATCAAAATCTGCCATAAAACGAGCAAAAGCAACTGCGTCTGCCGTATGTGCTTTTTGCATACCCATTCTTTCGCCCGAGCTTTTAATGCTCATCATCTCCGATGGGCTATTATCTATCCAATCAAAACCAAGGAATTTACTATTTGTAAGCAGTATGACTGTTTTAAGAGATATACACCCGAGAGAAACAGCAACACGTGATTTTTGAGGAAGAACAGATGGGAAGATTTCGTTTATTGAATCATACGAAAGATGAATTATCCTATACTCCATCTCGTTATTTAAAATCATACTTCTCATTGAATTAAGAGCACTCTGTTCAATACGAGCATCTGTAAACAAATACCCTTGATTTGGAAGAAGCAAAAGCATTGCATGAGCCGACTGTGTATATCCTCCGTTATAGTTTCTGAGATTGAGAATATAGTTGATTTCATTTTCACGAATGGTCAACAAGGCATCTATGGAATCAGATCGTGCATTTAAAAAAGAAATAAGGCTATAAAGCTTTTCATTACGGGATGTAAAAACATTCTCACCATATGTATTGAATACAAGATTCTCCACATCGCTTAGTGTTTGCTTTATCTTTTTTGGGCGATTGGTCCATATTCTGTTCACAAGATCAAGATCTTTAAAATCCGAATCCTCACTTCTATAATTGCCCCTGAAAGAAGAATACGGAACTGTTGATGCATCGGCTGCAAATACGACTTTTTTCTGGTTTAAAAAAGGTATAATCCGATTGATATAGAATATAATTGCTTCATCCTGGGCAGAAGAGGCGGAAATAGTTGAGGATATCACAGGTATAAAAACCCTTGGATCAATGCTTTTTAAAACATCATCCTTATATCGGCTGTCGGTAAACAGATATACCCTGTCGTCCAAAACAAGAAGGGAAGCATCCCCCTTTAGCTCAAGTCCGGTAAGATATTTAATAGTATCGTAATATTCGTCTGAGGAAGATGATAAGTTACAATCAAGGCCCGACACAAAATATACGTCCACCCTTTCTTTTTTCATTTCTTCTCTTAAGGCGTTTATGCGGTTTTTATATAAATCTTTATTTTCTTCTGGCACTGCGTTTTTCCTTTTTAGCTAATTTTTTACATACTATAATCATAATAAATCCACCGACAATCATCAAAAAACACAGTATCTGTCCCATGCTTATATTCAATACCGATGTAAAGAGGCTGATGTTATCCGCTCCGTATGAGCCCTTTATAACAAAGCCTATATTCATATCAGGCTCTCTAAAATACTCTATGAAAAATCTTACAGTTCCGTAAAGAACAAAATACAACCCCGATGTAACGCCGGGTGCGATCCTTTTCATGCGTGGACGAACTAACAGCCACAGTATAAGACCAACGACAATCCCCTCAAAAAGCGCCTCATATAGCTGGCTGGGATGGCGAGGAAGATTTACATATGGACCCGTTGCACTGATAGAACATTTTTGCATTATTTCCTGCACCCACAAAAGCGATGTATCAAATTGCTGTGTTGAATACGGAGGGAACAACATTCCGATTCCGGATGAGGTTACTCTTCCGTATAGTTCGGCATTAAAGAAATTGCCAAGCCTTCCCCAAGTATAGGCAAACGGAACACAACATATTAGCGCATCCATTATATCCAAAAGGGACTTATGCCTTCGCTTTGCAAACACAACAGCCCCAATTATGGCTCCGACCACCCCACCGTGATAACTCATTCCTGGAAGCCCCACGAACTGTCCGTTTTGGAAAGGCCAAAAAATAAGGTGAGGATGCTTCCAATAATAACTTCCACTGTAAATAAGCGCCGAGCCAAGACGTGCACCCAAAAGAAGAAATACTGCAACACATACTACTAAATCAATATCTTCCGATTTTGATATATCCAGCTTCAACCGGCAGTTGTCATGTTTCAAAATATATCTCAAGAGCAGCCACGCCGTTACGAATGCGAACACATACATAAGCGAATACCATCTGAACAATGTGGTAAACGGAAACACAAAAGGGGTTATCCACTTAGGATATGTCATATACAAACTAATCATACTTCCTCTCTAATATAGCGTGCCAATTCCGAACGTGGATATCTGTCTTCGGAAGTTACGTTTATTCCCAAGTTCCTCAGTCCCTTTAGATCCCCTGATGATGGAATGTGTGAAAGATGAGCAGGCAATCCTTTAAGAGCGGGTATTTTTTCCATAGCATCTGCTGCATATTTGGATGATGCTGCAGACAGGGCAAGACATATAAGTCCCTCATCCAAATTAAGCGAGCATCCAACCTCTTTTAATACATCCTTCTTCATATGGCGAACGGATCGTATAATTGTTTCAGGAATAAGGTCTATTTCGTCATCTATGCCTGCTAGCGTTTTAAGCGTGTTAAATATCATAGCAGTTGAAGCATGCATGAGAGGACTGTTTGTTCCTGTTATTATATCTCCGTTTTCAAGCTCTATTGCTCCTACACAAGTAATTCCGTCCTTTCCCTTGCCCTTGGCAATGGCTCTGTTTAGCGCAGCATGACAAACAGGCACAACAGGTCGCATAAGCGGGGTCAAACCCATCCTGCTCATAATGTCATAGTTCCTGTCAACTGTTTGCTTTGTAGTTCTTCCTTTTGCATATTCCTCTCGTGCTATAAGATAGCGTCTTATAATCTCTTGATTTGCAGCTTCTCGAACTATCGCATCGTCAATTATTCCAAAACCGCATCTGTTAACACCCATATCCGTTGGGGATGCATATATGCTTTCCTTACCGGTTATCCTTTCAAGTATTCTTTTTAACAATGGGAATGCTTCTAAATCCCTGTTGTAATTAACCGCTGTTTTCCCGGAGGATGCCAAATAGAAATGGTCAATAAGGTTAACATCTCCAAGATCGGCAGTTGCCGCCTCATATGCAACATTTACGGGATGATCTATGGGTAAATTCCAAATAGGGAAGGTTTCAAATTTTGAATACGTTGCCTTCTTTCCCCTTTTGAATTCATGGTAAATCTGAGATAAGCACGTTCCGAGTTTTCCCGATCCGGGGCCGGGGGCAGTTACTATCACTATGGGTTTTTCTGTTTCTATATACTCATTTTTACCGTATCCCTCGTCGGAAACTATTTCGTCAACGTTTGTAGGATATCCCTTTGTTGGGGAGTGTAAATAAACCTTTATTCCTCTCCTTTCCAATAAATCCTTAAAATTTAAAGCAGACTTCTCTCCCTTAAAACGCGTGATTACCACATTGTTAGGATTAAGGCCGCAAGCCTTAAAATCTTCAATCATTTGAAATACATCGCTGTCGTATGTAGTGCCAAAATCTGCCCTTATTTTTTTGTTCTCTATTGCCTCGGCGTGTATGCAGATAATAATATCAATTTTGTTCACAAGCGATGAAAAAACACGCATTTTTACATCAGGATCATAGCCGGGCAACACACGCGCTGCATGAAAGTCATGTAGCAGTTTTCCGCCGCATTCTATATAGAGTTTCTCACCTCCGTTCTCTGCACGCTCTAAAATAAACCGTGTTTGTTCGGCTAAATACTTTTCATTGTCAAAGCCTATTTTTTTCATATTATCTATCTTATCTGTCCTTATTTACGTATATGGTGTCGTCCTTAACTTCATTTGCGATTTCTTTTCCGACAAGTTTTTCTATAATAGCAAAAGCAAAATCCTCTGCGCATGAAGGACCACGTGATGTAATAAGATTGTTTGATACGCAAACTCCTTTTGTTCCGTTCTTGCCAGATAAATACGGTTTTCCGTTATCCATATTCGGATAACATACACCCACTTCGCTGTTTGTGTTAAAATAGCCCGCTTTATCAAGAACAACGACAGGAGACGCGCATATAGCGGCAACCGTTTTATTGCTATTCTTCTGATTCAATATGCGTTCTGTGGCTAATTTGCTTTCTGAAATATTATTTGCCCCCCTAAGACCACCCGGAATTATTACGGCATCGAATTCTTCTGCCTTTACACACATCAAACATTCTTTTACAAGAACCTTAAGCCCGTGTGAACCCGATACGATAAATCCCTGATCTATGACTTGTGCTTTATCGGCAACATCTTGAACGGCAACGAGTTTGACATCAATACCCGCGCGCTTTAAAAAATCAAACGGAACAAGAGCTTCTGCTTCTTCAAATCCGTTTGCCAACAGAATAATTGCTTTTTTTTGCATAATTCAACTTCCCCCAAAAGTTAACTACGCTTTAGTATTATACAAAAAAAAAGCTATCTATTCAATTTACATCTAAGATATGATTTACATTAAGATTATTGCTTTTAATTAAAAATAACCTCGGCTTCGGGGTAGTTCAACAGAAAATCGGATTTTAACTTATCCCCTTTTACGAAAATTGCCGTTGAATATACATCTGCTACAAGCGATGATGAGGATACTATTGTAACGCTTTTATATAATTCTTTTGCGCACTCTCCCGTTGACGGATCGATTATATGATGATAATAGTTGCCGTTGTTATAAAAACCCCTTTCGTATGCTCCCGATGTTACAACGCTTTTGTTTTTCACAAATACATTGTCAGCCACAACGCCACGTTCGGCATATGGCTTTTGTATTGCTACTTTATATTCCTTATTTCCAAACACAAAAACGTTTCCACCAAGGTTAAGTATCCCCTTTTTTATTCCGTCCTTTTTTAGCTGTTCATATAAAACATCACAGGCATAGCCCTTTAGTAAACCGCCTAAGTCCAAGCCCATACCCTTTTTTGTAAGGAAAACGGATTTGTCATTTTCGTTTAAAACAATGTTGTTTGTATCGCATAACGGAAGATATCGTTCCAATTCTTCTTTTGTAGGAACTCTGTATTCTCCCGTATCCCAACCCCAAAGCTTTATTACCGGCAACAAAAGCGGATTAAATGCCCCATCTGTTTCTGCAGAAAAGCGCATAGCTTCCGATATAACATAAAACACCTCGTCCGACACTGCTACAGGGGCGATACCGGCATTCTTATTAATTTTAGCGATCTCACTGTTCTCATCACGGTATGAAAACTTCTTCTCCATCTGTTTAAGAATATCAAAGTACTTCTTTGAATCCGAAACTGGCAAAGTAATACGACATTCCGTTCCGAACACAACATATGAAGATGAGTTCATGGGATGTGAGCATGATGTGTAAAATAAAAAAGCCCCGCTAATTATCAGCAGGGCCAAAATGATTTTATTCGTAAAACTTCTGTTCATCATTATGCGATACTTTCAATAGGAAATCCTCAATCATTTTCTTGGTGCTTTCTTTTCTGTATTCAGGCATTGCCCTTGGTGTAAGAAGAGCATCAAAGGCTGTTGTTACAGAGTCGATTAGCGATGGTATTTCGCTTTTCTTATGTCCGATGAGCAGACTCTCAACTTCTCTGGATCTGTTTGTTTTAACACCACAAGCCGTTGTTGCTAATCTAAAATCGGTAACGCTCCCTCTACGTGAAAACTTAATTGCAGAAGTAAGGGTTAGTTTTGATATGGCATTTGCGTGTCTGCGACCGATTTTGTGATAGAAGAAAGCATCAAAACTCGTATCGTCATACGGTATCAATACCTTGGTGATAATCTCATCTTTTTCAATGGCAACGGTTTTAAGTTTTAAAATGAATTCTGAGATAGGAATTTCTCTTTCGCCACGGGCCAAGCTTTCAACAACTACAATTGCATCCAACAAGTACAGCGGACCCGGCATATCCCCCTTAGGAGAAGCATTTGCAATGTTACCGCCGATTGTAGCGCTGTTTCTCAGTCCGATAGCACCCATTTTACCTGCAGCCTGTCTGAGAACCCATGGAACAAGAGGATTTGAAGCTATTTCTCTGCTTGTGGTACAAGCCTTGATTTCAATCTGTCCTTTATTGTTCCTTGAGATACCCTGAAGCTCCTTAAGTGAACGAATAATCATGACATCAGAGGCAAAATACGGAGTAACTCCCGTTGCTCTAAATGCTCCAACCATAAGGTCAGAACCGCCTGCAAGAATTATACAATCCTTTTCGCTGCGTATTTTTAAAGCTTCTTCAAGCGTTTGCGGAACATAACAGTTTACGCCCATATAGTCCTCCTTGCACGCTCTGCAGCAAGCATAATGCTTTTTACAATGAGATCATAACCCGTACATCTGCATATGTTGCCGCTAATACCGACTCGGCATTCATCTTCTGTGGGATTATGATTTTGCATCAAAAGATAATATGTAGCTACAACCATACCCGGTATACAAAAACCACACTGTACGGCTCCTCCGTCTGCATATGCATCTATGATGATTTTTCCAAGTTCAGTTTGTTTTATTCCTTCAAGGGTCATTATTTCATGACCCTCTACGGCACCCATAGGAATAAGACACGATGTTACCATATGTCCGTCAAACAGTACGCTGCATGCACCGCACTCTCCCTCGCTACATCCCTCTTTTGATGCCGTAAGATCAAAATGCTCTCTTAAAACATCCAATAATCGGTTTAAGGGATTAGTAGTGAGATTAACCTTAGTACCGTTTAGAGTAAAAGTTATGTTTTTTTCCATTATTTAATCTCCTTTAGGCAATCTGAAACTCCATGAAGAACATGATCTGTTACATATTCTGACGGAACAGGGATTTTTGAAATATCGCGGTTAATAGCTCTTGAAACCGCATCAATATATGCTGCTCCCACTCCGTTAAATACAAGCTCTCCCATTCCCTTTGCACCGTAGGGACCCCATTCATAAGGAGAGTTTGCAAAGAATACTTTTTGCTCCGGAAGATCCATACTGGTAGGTACGATATAATCGCTGAAAGAAGTTTCTTTAAATTTTCCGCCGATATTTTGAAGAAGCTCTGTTGAAGCCCAACCGATTCCCTGAGCAATACCACCGTTAACCTGACCGTAAACTATGCGTTTATCTATGCAGTTTCCAACGTCGTGGCTTGACCATATGCCCTTAATTTGAACCTCTGTTGTTCTCTTATCAATTTCAACTTCAACAATCGAACAGCCCCATCCGTATCCAAGATAAGCATAGCCCTGGAATGTTGACTGATCCCACGGATAGCCTTCGGGATGCTCATATTGTTTCTCTACGCTGAATGATTCTTCGTTATCCCATCTTTCTTTCATTTCTTTTGCAGCTTTTTCAACAAGGAAACCCGGCACCATTGTAGAACGAGAAGCCGCAGTAGGACCCGAGTCAGGCACAACTCCCGTATCAGGGGCATTAAAATTAACCTTACTCATGGGAAGACCAAGAGTAACTGCTGCAATCTTTCTTAAAGCAGTGTTAATTCCCTGTCCCATTTCAGTTTGGCCACAGAAAATATCAACGGTACCATTACTGTTCTTTGTAAGGCGTACACGACCCTTGATGATAGCGCTCTCCCCGTTTCCGGTAAATGCTCCGCCGTGATTATAGAATGAAATACCTATGCCCTTATATGAACCATATCCGTATTCCTTTGATTTTGTATAATAATCTGATGCTTCAGTAAGCTGCTCGATCATCTTAGGACATTGAACTTCTTCAACAATCTTTCCGTTTGTAATTGTTGTATCTCCCTGTTTAATAAGGTACTTCCTTTTGTACTCCAACGGATCTATTCCAAAGTGTTTGGCAAGATGGCACATATGTGTTTCTATGGCGAATATCGCCTGAGGAGCACCAAAGCCTCGGAATGCACATGACGGATAGCAGTTTGTTGCAACTCCAAATCCCTCTGTCCTTGCCGAAGGGAATTTATAACATCCCATAATGTGGAAACAACCACGCTGAAGAACAACGTAGGATGATGCAAGATATCCGCCAACGTTATAATAGACTTTGCTGTCCATTGCAAGAATATTGCCGTTTTCATCCGTTGCTGTTTTGAATTTGATAAGCGATGGATGGCGTTTAACAGAGTTTTCAATATCCTCTTCGCGTTGGAAAATAAGCTTGATGGGCTTTCCGATTTTATGTTCGGCAACCAAAAGAGGACCGGCGAGAACATCGGGGAAATGCTCCTTTCCACCAAATGCCCCTCCTGTTGAAATCTGACGAACAACAACATCCTCAATTGGTATATTTAAAAGCGTATAAATTGATTTTCTTATATAAAACGGGCATTGAGCAGAAGCATACAGTACATATTTTTCACCTTCTTTACGGATTATTATACCGTTTGTTTCAAGGTAAACATGCTCCTGAAACCCTGTTTCAATAGTGTCTTCAAAAACATGAGGGGCTTTTTCGAAGATATCATCTACATTTTCCCCCATCTCAAGTTTAAGATGACAGTGTATATTATTATCGTTTACAAAAGCTCCACCCTTACAATCCAATCCTTCCTGAATTGTTACGGCAGGAGTTTCTTCTATGTATTCAATTTTTATCTGTTTTTCAAGGTCAAGTAATTTTTCCCTGTTAGGCCCGCATAAAAGTCCGATCGTTTCTCCTCTGAAACGCACAACTCCGGCGGCAAAACACTTCCAGTCGGAAGCAATCATATTTAAACAGTTCTTTCCGCCTTCGGGAATGTCCTTTTCCGTAATAAAATAATATCCCTTAGGTAAAGACGGAACATGGATTTTCTTTATGGTTCCGCGTGGTATTTCTGCTCTTATCATTCGAGCATATATCATATCAGGAAATTTAATGTCAGCAACGTATTTCAATTCCCCTGAAGCTTTACTTATGGCATCAACTCTGTGTACCGCAGATTCAACGCTTACAAGAGGGGTGTCATTGTCTTTTGGTAAAAACTCATTAAAGAATTCTTCATATTTTGTGCACTCAGGCGAAGAAGTTCTATCCTCCATTCATCCTCCCATTATATAATGCAAAACATTATGGTTATATAACAAAATTGCTACGCTGCAAAACACAACGTAGCAATTTATTAACTAAATGAATTATTTGTTCATTTCATCAAGTTTATATGGCAATAAGGCGTAGAATCCGGCGCAGATTACAAGGTCCTCAACTCTGTTGATTTCGTTTGGAGCATGTGCCTGAGCCTCATCTCCAGGACCAAATCCGATAGCAGGAATCTTGTGTCTTCCGGTTGTAGCAACACAGTTCGTACTGAATGTCCACTTGTCAACTACAGGCTCTTTGTTATAAAGCTCTTTATAATCGGCAACTGCTGCTTCTACAAGGTAGTGATCTCGTGGAATCTTCCATGTTGGGAAGTAGAGTTCCTGATGATAATCTGTTTTTGTCCAACCGAGTTTTTCATAATTCGGCATTTCAACAATAATATCATCTTCACTGTCGCCTGTAGCTTCTGATACGTATTTCTTAACCTGAGCAATTGCGAGTTTATCATCTTCGCCCCATGTTAAGCGGCGGTCACAGTAAATCATTGCATAGTCTGCAACTGCACACTGTGAAGGTCCTTTTACGTCCATCTGAGAAACGGTGATTGTTCCTTTTCCAAGGAAGTTATCATCATCCGGCTGAAGATCAGCATTAAGCTTTTCTATTGCAAGAGCTGCTTTTGCTGCCTTATATGCTGCAGAAACTCCTCTTTCCGGTGCACTTCCGTGGCATGAAATTCCGCGAAGGATAATGCGGATTTCCATTCTTCCTCTGTGTCCTCTGTAAATCTGACAGCTTGTAGGTTCTGTAGAAACAACAAGGTCCGGTTTAAACTTTTCTTCTTCAATAAGATATTTCCAGCACATACCGTCACAGTCTTCTTCCATAACTGTAAATGCAAAATACACAGAATAGTCACCTGCATATCCAAGCTCTTTAAGGATACGGCCTGCTGTAATCATTGAAGCAGCTCCACCCTTCTGGTCGGATGCTCCGCGTCCCCAAACCTTACCGTCTTTAATATCTCCTGAGAACGGATCAAAATCCCAGTTTTTAAGGTTTCCTACCTCAACCGTATCGATATGAGCATCAAATGCGATTGATTTTTTACCATACCCTACTCTACCGATAACACTTCCGAGTCCGTCTATGCGAACATCGTCAAAACCGGCTTCTTTACAAAGCTCAACAATGAGGCGACAAACGTCCTCTTCTTTAGAGCTGTAGCTCTTTGTCTTTACCATCTTAGAGAGGTTAATAGCAGTATAGTCTCTATACTTTTCTGCAAGTCCTCTGATGTCATCCTGAATTGCCATAATTTCTCCTTTTTTAACTGTCACTTACAAGAGCAAACATTAGGGTTTGTTCTTATAAGCGCTATTACTCTAAATCTAATTATACAATAAATTTAATATTTTGTGTATAAATCATAAAATGTTTTTACAATTCTTATTCTGTTTATTTCCTTCAGAGCCGGAATAACGTTTTTGTAATACTCTGCCACGTGTTTTATAATTACTCCGTCCTGAGCGCATTTAAAAGATCATCAAGACGCGCCTTAACCTCAGAGGATGCACATCCGCCGTATGATGATCGACGCTCCATACAGTTGATCTCCTTAACAAATTCAACAATATCCTCGTCGAACAGAGGAGAGGCTTTTTTATACTCCGAAAGACTCAGATCCTCAAGAGCAACTCCCGATTTTGAAATGTTTTCAACAAGGGTGCCAACTATACGGTATGCGGTTCTGAAAGGTACGCCTTTTTTAACAAGATAATCCGCAGCATCAGTTGCATTCATATATCCTTTTTTAGATTCCTCTTCCATTCTTTTTGTATTGAATGTAAGAGTTGAGAAAAAAGGAATAATGGCATCAAGCATAATAGTTGTCGTTTCAAATGCATCAAAAAAGGCCTCTTTGTCCTCTTGCATGTCTTTATTATACGAAAGAGGAAGGGCTTTTAGCGCAATCCATACCCTGCTGTATGCGCTAAAGACTCTTGCGCTCTTACCTCGTATAAGTTCGGGGATGTCGGGATTCTTTTTTTGAGGCATAATGGATGAGCCCGTTGAATAGCGCTTGTCCATATTTATAAAACCGAATTCGTTTGATGACCACAGAATAAACTCTTCCGAAATGCGAGAAAGATGTAGGGCAAGAACGGACAAACAGTGTAGGGTTTCCAAAAGAAAATCCCTGTCGGAAACGCCATATGATGCGGTTGGAGATGGAGCGTTAAAACCAAGCTCCTTTGCCATCATATTTCTGTCTGTTTTAAAAGAAGTACCGGCAAAGGCAAGGCTTCCGAGTGGCAAATACTCCATGCATGACTTCTCTGCTTTTTTAAGCGCCTTATAATCGGCATAGAACATATAGGCATAGGTTGTAAGGTAATAACCTAAAGAAACGCATTGTGCATGCTGCAGATGGGTGTAGCCCGGCATAACTGTTTCCGTGTGTTTATAAGCCGTATCACTGAGTGCTTTAATAAACAGAGCCACCTTATCGGATATGGAGGCGATATAATCGGCAACAAGAAGTCGAAAAGCCGTAGCCACCTGATCGTTCCTTGAACGTGCGGTGTGAACCTTTTTACCATCTTCCCCTATGCGCTTTATAAGCTCCGCCTCAATAGCCGAATGGACATCCTCTTCCCCTGATGAAAGGATTTTATTTAAAAGCTCATCGCCCTCTTTAACCATATCATTTAAAGTATTTATAATCCTGTCGGATGTTTCACGAGTCAGAATGTTGCAGCTTTCCAGCATTCTTACATGTGCGATACTCGCCTTTAAATCATATGGCAAAAGGACATAATCAAAAGGCAGTGAATTGTTCACTGCCTTAACCTCATCCGGAATTACAACATCGCTGTTCTTTGCCCAGAGTGGAGTATTGTTCATTTTTTATCTCCGAGTAGTTTTGCTCTTATTTTTGTAGAAAGTCCGAAAAGATTTATAAAGCCTTTCGCATCGCTATGGTCATAGTCGCTTTCGCCAAAGGTTGCGATTTTCTCACTGTATAAAGAATACGGAGAAGAAACTCCGGCGTTTATCATATTACCCTTGTACAGAGCAAGAGTTACACTGCCTGTGACATTCTCCTGAGTTGCATCGACAAAGGCATCGAGTGCTTCACGAAGCGGAGAAAACCATTTGCCGTTATAAACAAGGTCCGCATATTCAAGAGCAATTATGCTTTTGTAATGTTGTGTATCCTTGTCCAAACAAAGCGTTTCAAGAACCTCATGAGCTCTATACAGAATGCTTCCTCCTGGAGTTTCGTAAACACCGCGGGATTTCATTCCCACAAGTCTGTTCTCAACAATATCTACAAGACCTATGCCGTTTTCACCTGCGATTTTATTAAGTTCCGTAACCATTTCAACGCCGGTCTTTTTAACTCCGTTAAGCGTTACGGGCTTTCCTTTTTCAAAACCAATGGTTACTTTTGTAATTTTATCGGGTGCTAAGCGAGGTGGAGTTGTCATTTCCAAAAACTTTGCTTTTTCATAGTCGGGCATGTTTTCGGGGTTTTCCAAATCCAGTCCTTCGTGAGATAAATGCCAAAGGTTTTTATCCTTAGAATAGTTTGTTTCCCTGTTGATCTTTAAAGGGATGTTGTGCTTTTCGGCATATTCTATCTCTTCTTCCCTGCTTTTAATGTTCCATTCTCTCCAAGGAGCTATGATTTTAATATCGGGTAAGAAGGCCTTTATTGCCAA
>JAQYLW010000038.1 GCA_028719825.1 Spirochaetales bacterium
CGGATCGCGAATCAAAAGACGACTTTCTATAAATACGAAATTGTTAAACATACTTTGTCTGAAACCTATATAAACACCGTTTGTAAACAAAAAATGAATTCCTGAATTTCCGGGGCGAAACAAAAATCCAAAATTTGCTACACAAAGCCCTATGAACATTCCTGTATCTCCTTGGAAAGGACTGTATTCTATATCTAATGAAAATGAAGCAAGGCTCCTGTATTCACCCTTATCAAAGGTAACAGGAAAACGGAGCCTTAATCCATCCATCACTCCTATTCTCAAGTCTGCCTCCACGCTGAGCGGCCTGACCCATATTGCTGTTATATCCCCTGCAAACCCAAGCGAGATCTTTGCGGCGAAAACGCAAAATCCTGATGACGCTATAATAACCAATATCGATAATATTTTTTTCATAATTTCCTCTTATTCATATATGTAGGGCGACAATAGTTCTTTATGGATATATTTGTAAAAAAAAATTCTTTTATTTATCATTTTTTATATGAAAAGAAATGAACAATTAGTAGAAAACACATGGAATCTTGAAAAGATTTTTAAAGATAGGGCTGATTTTGATAAATCCTCTCTTAAAGCTTTAAAACTTGCAAAAAAAATAGCCCGTTTTAAAGGGAAACTATCAAATGAGGACAATCTTTTAGAATCACTGAAGCTTTATGATGAGCTTGGCATTGAAAGTGAAAAAATAGCTTCGTATGCATATATGAAAAACTCCGAGGACGGCACAAACACCAGCAACATGGAGCTTATGAATTCATATATTGCGCTTTCTACGAAAGTGGGTGAACTGATAGCGTTTTTTATAAGCGAGATTTCAGCACAGGATATAGATTATTTGAAATCATTTACAAAGCGTAAAGACGGACGTGATTACAGAGTTTTCATAAACAGAATAATAAGGGATAAAAAGCACATTCTAAGTGAAAAAGAAGAGCGCCTTCTTTCGTGGGAAGATGAGGTGGGAAGTGTTTTTTCAAGATGCTTTGACGACTTAACCGACGTTGATTTTGATTTTGGAAGCGTAAGGGATAAAAAGCTTACTCATGCATCCTACTCGTCCTTTTTACAAAATGATGATATTACGGTAAGAAAAGAAGCCTATTACGCCTATTACAAAAAGTATGATGAAACCAAAAGCGCTATTTCAAAAATGTATGAAGGGGCATTAAGGCAGAGCGCATTCAAAGCAAAAGCAAGGGGCTTTAAAAACACACTGGCAAAATCGCTTTATGCCGACAACGTGAACGAAAGTGTGTTCAAGAACCTTATTGATGTTGCTCATAGTGCAACAAGTATTCTTGAGAGATATTACAATTTAAAGAAAAAAGCACTCAAACAGGATAAGTTATATCACTATGATGTTTATATGCCGCTTGTAAAAGATTACAAAACAAATATTCCTTATGAAAAAGCGGTTGAAACCGTAATTAACGCATTGAGCGTATTGGGAAAAGAATATACTGATGTTCTTGAGCGTGGGCTTACGTGTGAAAGGTGGGTTGACAGGTATGAAAACGAAGGCAAGGCATCGGGCGCGTATTCAAACGGATGCTACAAGACCCTCCCCTATATACTGATGAGCTATAAGGATGATGTATTACGCGATGTATTTACACTTGCACATGAGGGCGGTCACTCCATGCACAGCTATTATTCTGCAAGGAACAATCCGTTTTCTTCATATAACTATTCCATTTTTGAAGCAGAAGTTGCATCCACGTTCAATGAGAATGTGCTTTATACATACATGATCAAAAACGCTAAAGACGAAAGGGAAAAACTGTATTTAGAAACAAAACGAGCAGATGATATAGTTGCAACGTTTTTTAGACAAACTATGTTCACGGAATACGAATATATAATGCACAAAAGGCTGAACGAGGGTCAGAGTGTAACACTAAACGACATGAGAAAAACGTATAAAGGTTTATTAGACTTGTATCTTCCCGGCGTTACAACAGACGACACGGCAACTCTTGAAGCCCTACGCATTCCTCATTTTTACAGACCGTTTTATGTTTATAAATATGCAACAGGTATAAGCGCAGCTGTTGCTCTTAGCGAGAGAGTAATGAATGGCGGCGAAAAAGAGAGAAATGACTACCTTTCGTTTTTGAAATCCGGAGGTTCACACTTCCCTCTTGATTCGTTAAAGAAAGCGGGGGTTGATTTGAAGAAAAAGGAAAACTTTGAATATATTGTTACTCTGTTTGAACAGATTGTAAGCCATCTTGATGATGCTTTTGAGCAATATAATTGAAAAAAAAACACGTTTTATATATAGTTAATAATTGTTGCAACCTACAACATCGGGCTATAGCGCAGGGGTTTAGCGTACAAGTCTGGGGGACTTGGGGTCGGCGGTTCAAATCCGCCTAGCCCGAATGATAGTGAGGGGTTCAAATTCGCTCAAAGACGAATGGTAATGAGGGGTGAGCGGCGAATGACAGTGAGAAGTTTAAATTCGCTCAAGCCAAAACAGTCCAATTCCGGTATTCAAAATTTCTTAAACCAAATCATAAACCTATAAAAATAATCATTTACAACAACTTCATTATATCCGAACGGAGGAAAATTTCAGTCCTCAAATCTTTCTTATCGGATGTCTGATGACCGTCTTTCTTTTTTCAGGCGCTACTTTTCTTGGATCCGAAAGATATATCTCATGATGTAGTCTTTTATCATTCAAATCGTTTTCATATCCGTTTTGTTTAAGATAAGTATCCATTATTTCAACAGTGGCCGGTTCATCATCAAATGTACCTGTATGCATTATTTGAACGCATAAGCCTTCCTCAATAGTAAGATATTCTGCTGAAGAACAATCTACATTTTTCTTTTTTGTTGCATATTGAACAGCCCATTCAAAATCTTTCTTTGTTATGAAATCGGGAAGTCTTATTACAGAAATCCAATTAAAGGTATTTTTATTAGAATAATCTATTCTGTTGACTTTATCTTGCCACCAAAATCCTTCAAGTGGTGGCACAACATATTCAAAGAATCCATCTATTTTATAATCCGTCTTATAGCTCATTTTAAGAGTGTAAGCGATAGCATATAAAACACTTAAGGCATTTTGATATGCTCCGCCCTCTTCATTTGGGTTGCCTGTTCCTCTTACTGCAACATAATTCATCTGTGGAACAGTAACTATCTCCGGTTTATTCTTTGGTAAATAGAACTCTTTATATTCTTTCTTAAAATCGAATGCCATAACTAATCTCTCATGTCCATTATATCACGATCCCCAATCTTTCAGTTTGAAGATAATTGTTTAATATTCATAACTGCCGCCTTATACTATTTGGGTGATCTGGTCTATTGCATACAGCGGCAGATTCACAAGCCATCCTTCTTTCTTGAAATCTGCCATGGATGTGCGAACAGAAACTTCGGGGGAGAATTTTTCTTGATAAGTCTTAAGGCTCTTTGCTCTGAGATTTACTTCTGCCTTTACTTCCAAGGGAATGATCAATTCACCCGTATCAACAACAAAGTCAACTTCACAAGAACCTCTGTCGTTGGTGTAGTAATAAACGTCCAAATCTTGGATAGTCTTTAATTGCTGACAAACATACTGTTCCGTAAGCGCCCCCTTAAACTCGACAAAAAGGTCGTTGACATCAAGCAAAGTGCTCTGACGAAGGCCGGACATACAACCAAGGAGACCAACATCCACTACAAACAGCTTAAAGGCTTTCAAATCCTCATATGCGCGCAATGGAATACCTGATGCGTTGACACGGCTGACCTTATGAACAATACCACAATCGCTCAGCCACATAATTGCAGTTTCATAATCTTTCGCACGAGCACCTTCACGTATAAGACCGTATATGAACTTCTTGTTTTCTTTCGCTAATTGAGAAGGGATACTGTTCCACAGCATACGGAGTCTCGGTACAATTTCATTAGGGGCGTGTTTTGAAAAATCGTTTTCATACGACAAAAGAATTGATTTTTGAATTTCACGAACACTGTTAAAGTCTTTATTCTCTCTAAAGCTTTGTACAGCCTCAGGCATACCACCAACAAAGTAATAGTGTTTCAAGGCATCAATATATGTTTGCTTAAAGCTTGTAATCATCTGAAAATCGCGCTTATCAAGCAGTTCGGCAAATCGCTCTTTGCCGGTTGCCATCATAAACTCCTTGAAAGAGAGAGGATACAGCTTTAGGAAATCCACCTTGCCCACAGGAAAGGATGTGCCTTGGTGCAATGCAATGCCAAGAAGCGAACCTGCGCATACGATGTGATACTGCGGTGCATTTTCATAAAAATATTTAAGAGACGATAAGGCTCTGGGAACTTCCTGCACTTCGTCAAAAATCAGCAAAGTATTGTCGGGATTGATTTTGTGACCGACATACAGTTCCAATCCCATAATCAAGCGTTCCGTATCCAGATCAGAGGCAAATAACTCTGCCATTCTGGAATTGGAGTCAAAATTAATATAGACGGTATCCGCATACGCCTGCCTGCCAAATTCTTTCATAAGCCAAGTCTTACCAACTTGACGAGCTCCTTCTATAATCAAAGGCTTACGGCGTTTGCTTTGTTTCCATTTTAACAGCTTTTCAATAGCAATTCGGTACATGTACGCACCTCCGTCATTATAAAGCAAGTATATCGCCTAATTGCACAAATTACAACGAGTTTTAGATGATTGATTACACTTTTTACAGCGAATAAAGTGATTGTGCTTCAATACAAATCTTGATTGTTTATTTTTCCTATTTAACCATAACCGCAGGAACAGTTTTCCAATGATCATATTCTTTATTTACTGTTTTATATTTATATGTACCGACTTGTATCAAATGCTTATCATTATCAAAATCTATTATCATATCATCATAAATTGCTCCATCGGATATTAATAAAACAAGCAATGCATCCAAATAATTGTATTCATCTTCCATATATGAAAATCCATAAGTTTTATCTGCCACATATGCAAGACCACAATTTGAATCCAAAGTTTGAAAAACCTTCAGTTGTTTTGCCGGTATCTCATCCCCATCTTCTTCAAATAAAACTAATCCATCTCTGCCGGCCCATGATTTGTTAGTCTGTTCATGCATGCCCATAGCCATCAATATTAAAATGGTAAGGATTGAACCTACAACCATTCCTCCTATAAATATACCGATTTTTTTACCCATATCTTTCTCCTTGTTATTCATTCTTCATAAACTACAAAACAGACCATATGCTATTAGACATCTAAGAAATCAACATATGATTTTTATACTTATGATTGATATCAAAAACCCGAATTAAAAACTATTGTATGCTGCAAAACTCAAAGTGTTCTTCTTGTTGATTCAGTCATCATCATCCCATCCGAAATTTCCGAAATGGATATCTCCAGTTTCCCAGTCAATGGCCGTGCTATCAGACAACCTCGTCATATTATTACCTTCTGAGTCAAACATAACATCCCCAGAGCCGTAGCAAAAATCACCATCTGTATAATCAAAAAACATCAGACTTTGCCCTCCTTTACAACTTCCCTTTTCGAACCCATCTTATCCCTTTTGCAGATTTGGTCTATAACCTTTTTTCTCTGCTTAAGTGCCATGTCTTAACATACACGGCCTAACATGTTGATACAGGCTTTAAATGTTACGCATATAATTATAGCATTTTGAAGTATTTATTCTCAGAAAAATATATTATTTTTTTGAAAGCTTATCTTTAAAAGGAATCCCATCCTTGTCCTTAAACTTTCTGCATTTATAACTTTTTGATTTTTTTGCTTCTTCGCTTCTCTTTTTTCTTTTTCTGCTAACCTATCATTTTCTTTTTGTTGTTTTTCCTCAGCCTCTTTTTTAAGTCTCAAAACAGTTGGT
>JAQYLW010000039.1 GCA_028719825.1 Spirochaetales bacterium
GATTACAATGTTTTTTCAACTCAAACGGGAACGGACGGCTCATTTACAGTGAGTAAAATTGTATGGAATACATCATCACCCGTGTGGGGCAAGGATAACGACAGAACAAAACTGTATATGATGTACTACAGTAAAGATGCAACCCTGTTAAAAGACGATCAGGTTTATTCTATTGTTTCAGGCAGTACCAACCAGGCAAAGATAAGAGCGAATCTCAAAAAATGCTTTATCACATTCCCAGGTGTTACGTCGTATATTCGCGATATGGGACCTAAGGAATCTAATGAGGACATAAGAAAAGTTGGGGATGGAAGACCTCTTGATGACGGAAGAAAACTTGCCCTATATGTTCAAGATGCCAACTCCGTTCGTGATCCCAACCCCGATAATAAATGGATTGAAATTTCCCAAAAAACAACAGCGGCAATAGAAAACAGTCCTACATCAGGAGAGACCTACTATACTCACGGTAATTTTACGTCTCTTGGCAGAAATGCACGCTTAAAGCTTATATATGACGACTCTGCAGACTATGGATATATTAAGTATTACATAAAGGATGTATCAGAACCTATTTCTGGAAATAAAGTAGATATGTATAACAGCCGAAGGTTTACGAAGTCATTTACATATGCTTCTAACGGTACGTCAGACACGCCAAAAATAGACAGGTCTAAAACAACAGGTGATTCGGGAATGTATGGCGATCTGCAATAATAAGGAAATAAAATGAAAAAAAAAATTTGGTCGGTATTGTTTATTGCTCTGTCTGTTACTTTCGTGTTTGCTTCATATACTCCCGACGAACTTATACAGAGCATGAAAGAGAATGCTCCTAAAATTAAGATAGAAGAAGCCAATTTGCGTCAAAGCAAAGCGGACAGACAAAAGGCTATGGGGGATTTTTTCCCAAAAATAGACTATTCGCTTTCTGGAGCATACATTGCAAATCCCATTGATAAAATAAGGGTGTCATCGGAGGATTTGCTTTCACTCTTAACATGGCCCGAGGGTGTTCCTGCTCCGGGAACCTCAAGTGATTATGTTGAGATATACAAGGGCATGGAACATACCCAATATTCGTTCGGACTCAGTTTAACATGGCCAATTCTCACATGGGGTAAGCTTATTAAGCAGCACTCTATTTATTCATCTTTAGTTACCATACAGGAAAACAATCTTTCGCTGGAACAAAAAAAGTCAGAGGCGGAAATACGTTCGCGATATGAGGCAAATGCATATCTTAATAAACTCATTGCCGTTCTTGAACAGACAAAAGTCGAATCCGAAGAACTGTACTTACTTGTAACATCTACAACCGATGAAGGTATGAGTGTAGAAAGCGATAAATTACAAGCTGAGGTGGCATTAAGGGCAGCAGAATATGGCTATAATAATGCCGTTGCTCAAAAAGATGCACAGATTGATTCTCTTTCCTTGCTTACGGGGATTTATACACTCAGTGACGATGATCTTGGGGATATTGTATTAAGCAAAGAAGAGTATAAAAAATTATTAGATGAAAACGACGAACTCAGCATGGTTGCATCGGCAATAAGAGGTGACAAAGAAGCCATTAAAATGCTTAATGAGGCTATAAAAATTTCCGACGAAAGAGAGTATATTTCGCTTGCAAGCATGCCATATGCGCCTGATGTGAGTATTCTTGCCTCGTTGTCATACGGCGGATCTCGATTTCCGTTTATAGAAAATGGTTGGAGCTCAGCGGATGACTGGAACGCTTTTGTTGGCGTAAATATCAAAGGAACATTCTTTGACGGCACAAAACAATATGCTGAGGAAAAAAAGACTAAGGCCGGACAGGAAAAAGCCCGTCTGGAAATGGAAAAGAACGTCAGAGAGATTATAAACACGGTAAAAGAAACCCGTCGTTCTCTTAATGTCACATTAAGTTCAATAGATTACAAAGAAACTGAACTTAAGCAAAAGCAGGAATTAAAACGTATTGCATATGAAAAGTATGAAGCACGTCAGATAACTCGTATTGAATACTTAAAAGCTTCTCTTGAAGAACATGTTAAGCAAGCTGAAGTGTATAAGGAATATATTAAATTATCAACTCTTTATTATACTTTAAGCATGTTGACGCAATAGGTGTCATAATAAAAAATAAAAAGTATAATTAAAGAATGGATAGTACGCGTTATTTTGATTTCAGCCCAATTTACGCGCTTGCTACTCCTTATGGGAAGTCGGCAATAGCGGTTTTTAGAACATCGGGTGAAGGAACTTTTGACTTAATAAATAAAATCTTCTCATCTAAATTAAAACGTGAAGACATAAAATGTCCTCAAATAAAGTACGGATATATACGTGATAACAAAACAGGCGAGCCTGTTGATGAGGTTGTACTGTCTGTTTTCCCCAAGGGGCACGGATACACCAAGGAAGAGGCTGTAGAAATAAGTACTCACGGTAGCCTTGCCGTAATAAAAAAATTGAGTAAACTTCTTGAGAACGTAGGCTTTAGGCAGGCTGAGGGTGGAGAGTTTTCGTACAGAGCGTATAAAACCGGCACCCTAACGCTGCCTGAAGCAGAAGCCGTTTTGGACATTATAGAAAGCACATCAGAAAAAGCAACATCTTACGCGTTAAAAACAAGAATGGGTTTTTTGGATAAGCGCATTGAGGATGTGTACGAAGACATTGTAAACCTTTCATCGCTGTTTGAACTTCAGCTGGACTATAGTGAAGACGAATTTGATGAGGATATATCATTTCCGGAGCATGAAGTTGACAAAATCAAAAGAGAGCTTAAAAATCTCGTAAACACATATAAGGTGAGCAATATTGTTAAAGGCGGAATAAATGTTATTCTGGTTGGAGCAACTAATGCCGGCAAAAGCACACTGTTTAATACGCTGTTAAAAAGCAATCGTTCAATAGTGAGCGACGAAAAGGGAACTACTCGCGACTATATCAAAGAGAGTATTGAGATCAACGGAGTTTGTATAAATCTTTACGATACTGCAGGAATTAATTCACAAGCGCGCGGTGTTGAAAAAATCGGAGTATCACGCACAATGGAATTGATGAACCTTGCCGATGTTATTATTCATGTAATTCCGTTAGATGATTTGATAAATGAAAAGATTGATTCCATTGAAAGTTTTATACCATATAACCTTGCAAACCCCGATGTGCCAACCATAACTGTTTTGTCTAAATCAGATTTAACAGAAGAACCGTACCCCGTTAATATAACTCCGCTTGTTGAATCGGGAGCAATATTATACAGCTCAATAACAAAAGAAGGAATCGGCAGAATTATTGATACCCTCATAAAGCTTTTTTATGAAAAGATAAATCCGTCATCCGGTGAAGTAAACGATTTGCTAATAGGTTCAACCGTATATAACGCCATAAAAAAAGCATATTCATCAATAGAAAGCATATTACCTTCATCTCCCATAGAAGCAATCACAATCGCCATAAAAGATGCTCTTTTCTCCTTAGGTGAGGTACTTGGTAAGGAGAACCCGTCGGATGAGGTGTTGGGGGCTTTGTTTGGGCGGTTTTGCGTCGGGAAATAATCCGCAGAATCATTGGGTCTTTTTCGCTCCTTCGCACGCAAAATTCCTTAGGCAGTACACAAAGTACAGCCTTGCGGATATTTTGGTGCTCAGAGAGCGGAAAATCCTCCAAGCATTCTGCGGATTGGAATCCTTGAATTTTCGGCGTCTTTTGCAAAGTCACCACTAAAGCGCTTGGCAGTACACAAAGTACAGCCTGCACTTGCTTTATTGGTTCAACTTCGCAAAATACACTCGAACCTCCAAGGATTAGGATTAAGGTAATTTCTGCGATATTTTCAAAGTCACCACTAAAGCGTTTGGCAGTACACAAAGTACAATCTTCGCTTGCTTGCAGGCTTCAAGTTTACAACTCTCGCTCGAATCTTCAAGGATTAGGACTAAGGAATCATTATCCTCTTAAATGTGAAATCTATAATTACAATATAAAATTTTTATGGTAGAGAAAACTTTCCATCTCGAACTCTAATCCGAAGAAGATTCGGATGAGATACCACCTACAAACTTCTTTGACGAATAGAGGTAGCAGTAACGCGAAGCAGTGGGGGTAAAGCAAAGAGGAGCATACTTTGTGTA
>JAQYLW010000040.1 GCA_028719825.1 Spirochaetales bacterium
CATCAAGTGCAAGAGCTTCCTTTTGATCCTTATCAAGGTTATCACCGCTTATATGACTTAATACAGATATTACTATATGCGGTCTGGGAAACAAGCCGCTGCGGCTTTCAAAGGTGCTTCTACTTCCTACCATGGCTATAGGAACAATATCAGCCTTGCTTCTGATTGCAAGCTTTAACGAACCATGCTTAAATGTTTCTATATGACCGCTTCGGCTCCTATGCCCTTCGGGGAAGATAACCATTGTCGTTCCGTTTTTAACATTCTCAACAGACTTTCTCATTACTTCAACTGATGATTTCGGATTGCCGCGTTTTAAATATGTACAGTCAAAAGCTACCATCCAAAGGTTCAAAAAAGGAACGAACCTCAGCGAACTCTTTGCAACAAATCCCGTTCTGATTTTGCAGAAACCAAGGATATTAGTTATATCAAGATAAGATTCATGATTAGCAACAATACAGTGTTTTCCAATCCCTGCTTCGGGTATATTCTCTTTGCCTATAACACTTACCTTTGCACCAAGCATATATGTTATAGCCTTACACCAAAACCTGCCTGATCCCCACATAACATCATCGGCGAATTTTTTAAGTTGAAATATCCTTAGAACAGCATAAAACAAAAAAGCTATAAGGGTTCCGATTGCAAAAAGCAGAACCCATACAGCTGTCATAAAAAATGAATATATTTTTCCGAAAAAATAATTAATTTTATTCATTACTTAGTTCTATCCCATCCGATTTTAACAGTTAGGCTTAGGAAGTCTTTTGGAGAATCTCCTGCATATTCGCCCCATTCTCTCCATCCATACGTAAGGTCTATAACGATTGGCCACAAATCCAATCGTGCACCAAAACTCAACCTTCCACCGTTAACACCAAATCTCAGTCCAAGGAATTCGGCAACAAACAATTCAATACCAAGCCTCATATGAGCTCCGAAGAAATATTTGAAGCTCTTTGTCTGTTCTTCGGTATAATGTGTTAAATCATAAAGATCAAACTCTACTCTGGGATTAAACCACTTCCATTTTGGGTTCCAAGCAACACCTACGTCCAATGAAGCCGTATCAAGTGCTCCAATACTTGTTTTACCATCACTTTTTTTTCGGCCTCCGGAGCTCCATATGTCACTAATACCGCTTGTGAGTGTGGCAAAGTGAAGCATTCCACCTTGAGATGGCCATATATTGTTAAAAGCAACTGAGGCAGAAAGCTGATCCGCAAAGGTATATGTCATACCTACGCTGATGGGATGCATGAAACCTACCATTGCTCCCCTATTAAGAGGAATCAGGATGTCTGTAATATTCTCGGATGAACTGAGGGCAGATGTTATCTCATCAATAGTATAGGGATCGCTGTATGCACGAACCATAAAACTAAAAGAAAGACCAACATCAATTCTATGATACTTGGTTTTAAATACACTATGTGCATAGCCAACTGATGCTCCTGCAGTAACCATTGGGAAAATCTGAGCACTGCCTGCAAGATCCGGTGTGTATGCAAAAAGTCCTACATCTGCAAATACATTAAAGCCGAACCCCTTAACTGCAAATCCGACACCTACATCTGCATTGAGCAACACCGGGTTGTTTCCTTTTGTTATCAAATCATTTAATGCAACAGAAAGAATATCCGATGCTTTCATATCTTTTTTCAAAACTTTCAGAAGTTTTGCAAAAGGAGAAATACTAATATTTAAGCTTGGAACTTCTATAAAAAATTTCTGTTGTTTTGCAAGGTTTGCCGGGTTTAGATAAAGCGAATCCAAACCTGTAGAAAGAACTGTTCCGGTTCCTCCCAAAGCTGCTATTCTGTTTGAAGTCGTATTAGGCATTACATTTGTGATTCCCTTAACACCCCAAGCATTTCCGGAAGAGCTTTTTTGCATATTCCCTTTGGAACTAAGATCATCTGAAGCAAAAACAGATGATAGTGATGCTATTAATAAAAATATTATTATTCCTTTTTTCATATACTTCCTCATCGAATGATATTTACTTATTATTACTTAGGCCAATTAAATTGTTAATTGTATCGTAAATTATTTTACCCTCATCCGTATCTTCTCCGATAACAGCAAAAGATATTATTGCAAAATTAACTAAATCAGAGCTCATTTTCATCATTAAATCTTGAGTATCAATATTGTCCAAAGACACATCATTGCCTTCTTCGCCTTTAGAGAGTGTAAGCATTTTATCTATAACAGTTGCAGCGGATGAAATTATAACGGCAGTTCCCTTTGTAAATTCTCCATTTTCAGTGACTATAGTATCAATAATTGCATTTACTACTTTTTGTACATTTTCACCCATTCCGCTTTCTGTATTTAAAACTTTCTTAAATTCTTCAACTCGTTCTTTTACGTTCTCAGGAGTAAGCTCACCTTTCAACTCTAAACCTGCAGGCTCTCGCATTTCTTTTGCAAATTTTTCTTTTGCTTCTGCAGACTTTAAATTAGCGATATCTGAAACAAATGAGGAGAATTCTTCTTCATTCATGGCAAAATCTCTGATATATTCATCATAAAGCTTATCTACTGAGATCGATCCATCCTCTTGTGTAAAATTGGTAGTATCAAAGGTGCCATCCTCATTAAAATTGTCCATCAAAGAGTTTACGGTATCGCTTATCAAATCTATTTTTGTTTTGCCTTCTTCATTTTTTTTACCGAAAACTGATTCTTCGTTATCAAAGAGAGCATCCATTGTTGATTCTAATTGTTTATTTACTCCATTATATCCGAACACATTTACACTACTGTTGTCCAATGCCACTCCAAGCTTGTTTAGCGTTGAAAATATATCGCTGCATGACAGACTTAGAAATAACAGCGAAGAAATGACAATACCCGAAATTAATACTCTCTTTTTGGACATAATGCACCTTCTTTATTATAAAATTAGATTACTGATTAAAGTATAATTCATTTAATTGATTAAGTAAATAAAATTAGACTTATTCTATTGTTTTATCGACCCTAAGTTCGGGAATTGCACTCCACTGAAGCAGGATTGTATATTTGGGTTTCCATGTCCATTGATTCTGTTCAAGAACTATATCAGTGGTATATTTAAATGAAAGTGCCCATTCCCCCATATCGTGAGAAAGTGCTATATCAAGACCGCTTAAAACAAAGTTTGTGTTCCTAAGGTCATTGGGATTGAAAATATTCAAGCTTCTTAAAAGATCTTCAAACATATCTTTAAAACTAAAGGCACCTGCTCCCGTTCCTCCGCCAAAGTATTTGTAGAAGTTTTTATTTGAACCATTTAAAGATATATATGCGCTTAAAAACTCTTTAATTTCAAAGATGAATTTAAACGAGTACTCCAGATAGTTTTGGAAAGGATCATAGAAATTGAAATTCATTGTGCCGCCTATGTTCAGCCCTATGAATATTCTGCCTTTCCACAAACTGATTTTCAAATCACCCGTTTGCAGATTCAAGCGTGATGTAGTGAGTGTCA
>JAQYLW010000041.1 GCA_028719825.1 Spirochaetales bacterium
GGAATAACCAATAGCTCCTCTGTCTATATTAGGCGTATTCGGATCGAAATCTATTCTGTATTTTTTTTCGGGTATGGGAACACTTATAACTTCTTCCCCCTGTGAATTGTACCATTTATTGTTGCTCTGCTTGTATCTATACTCGGAATAAGTTGCAGAATCCTGACTGCTCTTCAAAATGAGCGACACCTCTTTTTGAGTTTCCCAAGTTGCTATTAAATACGCTGTATTATTAACAATCTCATCTTGTTTAAAAGTTATTGCTTGACCCGCAGCGTAAGCATGATTATCTTCTATTTTCTTTTTCCATCCTGTAAATTTCAAACCTTCTGCTCTCGGTTCTACGGATGAAAGTTTTACATGGACATCACCATTAGTTCCTATCACCCAATTTGCATATGCTACGGCGTTTGCTTTAATAGAAGAATTAGGCAAAATGTTTCCCTGGCTGTCCGTATATCCGGGGTATGACGAAAAAGAATATGGAGAAATTACCTCCTTAGGCCTAGAAATAATTGTATTGTCGGTATTATAGTCATATTTCACCGTAAACTGACGTTTTGGAACTGTGACCTTTGTTATAGGTGTTGCTATCCCTGTATCGCTGTACCACTTGCCGTTGGATGCGTTATAGTAAATTCTATCCATGCTATGGGTTGTAGCCCCGTTACCATCAAGCGTAAGCTGATACATTAAGTTATTATTTTCGCAAGATAATAGGCATATGAAAATCAGTAAACAGATAAACATCTTTATGAGTTGATTCTGTTTTTTCATCCGTTATTCCCCCCGATTGAGAATATGATTATAATATATATATTATATTATAATTTAGCAAATTAAAACCATAATGCCATATAGAATTAAACAAAATAGGACTTATGTAATATTCTCTTGATTTCAATTACGCTTTAAACCATTTAAACAAAGCAATTCCGGCAGCAACCGAAACATTCAATGAGCCTTTTAAACCATACATGGGAATGGAAACAATGGCTTTGGACATTCTTAACAATTCTTCACTTACGCCAAACTCTTCACTTCCTATAATGCAACAGCCTGATGAGGGGAATTCAAACGAGTTTATATCCTTTCCTCCGCATTCAAGTGCAAAAATGTTGTTAAATGCTTCGCCCTCTACCACTGTGCACAAATCTTCGATGTCAATATATTCGTACGGCACTATTTCATCGCATCCGCACGCTGTACGGACAGCACGAGGATGTGTAGGGGATGCAGTTGCTCCAAGCAAAAAAATCTTTTTAATTCCAAACGATTCTGCACTGCGGAATATAGCACCAACATTGTACGGAGAGCGGATATTATCCAATAACAGGTAACAGTTTTTTACACTTCTTTCACGCAAAGGCGAATGTTTTGGACTTATATAGTCCCATGAAACATCGCCCAAACCCGACAGCGCTTTAAAGTATTCGGCAATGAGAATCGGATTTTCGCCGTTTTTTACCCTGCTTATCAGGGACTCCATAACGTCCTTTTTTACAACCTTCATATCCACTAAACATTTGTATAGTTCAATGGAATAATCGTCCAATACGCTTATTCCGTCGTGTATCTTTGATGACACTATCACCGATGCTTTTTTTATTGCGGTCTTTTCTGTTAGTGTTTTAAACTTATCTATACTTATCATAATCGCGTTGCGAATCCGTCAGGGAACGGGTTTGAACGGTTAAAATCCGGACGCCATATTTCTTCATTGTTGTCTAATTCCTGAATAAATCCGTTTTCTATTCCATTCTCAAACAGTACATTCTCAAGATACTCCGTATCATCTTTTGTAAGGCGTTTTTTTAATTCTTCACTTGCATTTTGCGGAGGAATGAATTGATACATTAAAGAAAAATAACACTTATCCTTATATTTTGCAGCAAAGTTTTTGATAACCTCTTCGCTTTCCTTTATACAGTGTGGCAGTACAAGATGCCTGACTATTATTCCGTGTGGGCTTTTACATTCCATATCGCTTTTATCTGTTAAGCTACACAGATACTCCAATGATTCTTCTTCGGAATGCGGATATAATTCGCTGCCAAAATATTTTTTTGCCACAAGGGGTGAAAGGGTTTTTGTGTCCCAAAGCCATATATCTATATAAGGAATAAGCATGTCTATGGTTGATTTGTTAATAAAGCCTGAAGTGTTAAATACTGTTGGAATTACAAGTCCTTTTTCACGCGCTGTTGAAATTGCGCCCACTACATGCGGAGCAAAATGCTCTGCTGTTACAAAACTGATACTCGCTGCTTTTTGATTTTGTGCATTTATCATCATATCTGCCATTTCTTCTACAGATGATGATTTGTAATTAGTAAATGAACGGCTGTTGATACTGATTTGATTGTTCTGACATATTGAGCAGCCAAGCGAGCAGCCCTTAAAAAACAACATACCCGACCCGTGTTCACCCGAAATCGGATATTCTTCTCCCTTGTGTAGTCCGTACCACGCTATTGTGGGAGTTGCGCCCTCTCTACAAAAACCAAAAGTGGAATGTCTGTTAACCTTACATTTTCTTGGACACAGTGTACAGGATGAATAATAATCGTTGATGTTCACTTCTTTTTAGGAGGAGAAAGAAGCATGCTTACCATTCTTCCCTCCATTACAGGTTCGCGTTCAAGAATATAGCCACATTCAATTTCATCAAGACGTTGCAAAATCCTTTTTAAAACATCACGTCCTATTTCAGGATGCTGCATTTCACGCCCTCTGAAACGCACGGAAACTTTAACCTTGTTTCTTTCTTCTAAAAACTCAGAAATAAAGCGACACTTGGTATTCAAGTCACCAACGTCCACTTTTACCTGCATCCTCACCTCTTTCAATTTGGTGACTGCCTGATTTTTCTTGGCTTCCCTGTTTTTCTTTTCCATTTCATAGCGATATTTGCCATAGTCTATGATTTTACAAACAGGTGGATGTGCATTAGGGGAAATTTCAACAAGGTCAAGACCTAATTCATCCGCTAAATTGAGAGCGTCAAAGGTTCTCATAACGCCCCTTTGCGCTCCCGTATCATCAATTACAAATACTTCATTGATTCTAATTTGTCTTCCTACACGGAGGTCCTTTTTTTCTGCCATTTATTCCTCAATAAGCATTGTTGCCGGATTCAGCATTACGCTCATAATTTTTCTGTCGTTAGAATGTGGTGTTTTTATTACTGTCATTTTAACCTTTTTAGAATTCTCGTCAGTTTTTAGTCCCACAAGAACGTCAATGTCTTTTTCATACGGCTGTAAAGTGTTAGGAACTCCATATTCATCAACCACGGCTTCCTGTCTTACCGGGCTTACGGCAAACCATACTTCAACATTGAGATCTTTTGCGAATTTTTTAATAAGAGCAACCTCATCCATACTAAGAAGGGTAAGCGCAAAACTGTCAAAGAAAACCGTATCTGCCTTTATAGCATTTCTAATCAGTGCATCAAGGCTGCTTAAAACTGTTTTTAATGAAGCATCTTTAGGGAAGTTCATTATTGTTCTGTGTGACAGCATATTCTCATATGTAACAAGAGTATCCTTAATATCAGATGAGTTTACCACCTGTTTGAATATCTCTTTGTACCATGAGGACACATCATTCACATCATTTGAAAATGTTACATGCACAATATTTTCACCCTGAAGCATTTTATCAGTTGCAAGGTGAACAAGGCATGCAGTTTTACCTATTCCCTTTTTTGCTACTATTACACCCAAGTTACCCTTTCCGAGAGCTCCGCCTATAGAAGCATCAAATGTCCTTATAGGGCTGTTCTTTAATAAATCACTGATATGCATGTCGTCCTCCTATCACTTTTTAGCTTCCTGAGCTTTTTTTTCGGCGTATGCCTTTTTCAATTCATCACTAACAGAATTCGGTGTTTTTGCATAACGTGAGAGTTCCATGGTAAATTCAGCCTTACCCTGAGTTAAAGAACGAAGAACGGTTGAGTATCCAAACATTTCAGAAAGCGGGACTTCGGAAATCACGCGCGATGTATTGTTTTCTTCGGATGATGAAATAATCATTCCTCTGCGCTGGTTAATTGAACCAAACACATTCCCCTGGAACTCCGTTGGAGTTTCAATCTCAACCTTCATAATAGGTTCAAGAATTGCAGGTTTTGCCTTTTCAAACGCTTCTTTGAATCCGTATAAAGCAGCTGTCTGGAACGCCATATCAGATGAGTCAACAGGGTGCCACTGTCCATCGTTAATAACACAGCGAACTCCTACTATAGGAGCTTCAAGCTGAGGACCTTTCTTCATTGCATTCCTAAAGCCCTTATCACACGAAGGAACAAATTCTTTTGGAATAACACCACCTTTTGTCATATCCACAAAGTCGTATTCCTTAATCTCTTCGTCAACTTCCATTTCAATAGGCTCAATATAACCGGCAACACGAGCATACTGTCCTGCTCCTCCGGTTTGCTTTTTGTGAGTATAGTTGAATTCGGCTTTTTGAGTGATTGCCTCACGATATGCAACCTCAGGACGTCCTGTTTCTATTTCACATTTGTATTCGCGCTTCATTCTTTCAAGATATACATCCAAGTGAAGTTCTCCCATACCCTTGATAATAGTTTGGTTGGATTCGGGGTCAACATAGCTTTGGAATGTAGGATCTTCCTTTGTAAAGCGGTTCAAAGCTTTTGCCATCTGATCCGCACTCTTTTTGTCTTTAGGATTAATTGCAAGCGATATTACCGGTGTTGGAACATACATAGACGACATTGAATAGTTCAAACCGGGTGCACAGAACGTATCACCTGAAGCACAGTCAATTCCAAACAATGCTGCAATCTCTCCGCAGCCTGCTTCGTTGATATCCTCCATCGTGGAAGCGTGCATCTTTACAAGGCGTCCGACCTTAAATCTTTTGCGTGATCTGACATTGTAAAGCTCGTCGCCTTTTTTGATTTTTCCCTGATATACACGTATATATGTGAGCTGTCCGTACTGACCATCTTCAAGCTTGAATGCAAGAACAACAGGAGGTAATGAAGGATCTGACGGAAGTTCAAGCTCTTTTTCGTTATCATCAAGATCAAGAGCAGTATTCTTTACTTCCGTAGGAGACGGAAGATACTTTGTAACTCCGTCAAGCAATATCTGAACACCCTTGTTTTTATGAGCAGAACCCATAAATACGGGGCAAAGCTGCAATGATATTGTACCCTTACGTACAGCATCCTCTATAAGCTCCTCAGTTACCCTGTCCTCAAGAACAGCCTCCATAAGTTCTTCGGAGAACATAGATGCTGCATCTAAGAGCTCCTCTCTTTTTGCCTTTGCTTCATCTAACAGTGCTGACGGGATTTCCTCTTCTCTGAGTTTTTCACCATTAGCGCCGTCAAAATAATAGGCCTTCATATTGACAAGGTTTACAACACCCTCAAGCTTATCCTCAAGCCCTATAGGAATTTCCATAAGAACAGCATTGAGTCCAAGTTTTTCAATAAGCTGATCCTTTACCCTATATGGATTTGCACCGGTTCTGTCACACTTGTTGATGAATGCCAAACGCGGAACGTGATAGCGTTTCATCTGGCGGTCAACCGTAATACTTTGAGATTGAACTCCACCAACCGAACACAATACCAATATAGCTCCGTCAAGCACTCGTAAAGATCTTTCAACCTCTACAGTAAAGTCAACGTGTCCCGGCGTATCGATAAGGTTGATGTCGTAACCCTTCCATGAAACAGAGGTTGCGGCAGAAGCGATGGTAATGCCTCTTTCTCTTTCCAAATCCATGCTGTCCATAACAGCACCTACGCCGTCTTTTCCATGAACCTCGTGAATCTGGTGAATCTTATTACAATAAAACAATATTCGCTCAGAGAGCGTTGTCTTTCCACTGTCAATGTGTGCACTGATACCGATGTTTCTCAGTTTGCTTAAATCTGTTGCCATCTAATTAAAACAAGTCCCTTTTTTATAATTAAATTTCCGTTCAAAATATAGAATATATCACAGTTTTTTTCAAGTTTTTAAAACCACGATTTGCGAAACAGCAGGTTGCGATATAAAACTACATGCACCTTGTTAAAAAAGCAGATTACTCATAGTGTGTCCACATGCGAAGAACTTGAACTGTTTGCTCTTCCTCATAAACCTTGTAAACAAGACGATGGCGTATATTTATTCGGCGTGAACAAAACCCGTATAAATCACCAATCAATTTCTCATACGGCGGCGGATTTTGAAAGGGATTTAAGGAAATTATATCAAGCAATTTTGAAACATTGTTCGTCAACCCTGCTTCCTTAATCTTACGAGAATCTTTGATGGCCTGTTTGGAATATACAATCCTCCACATTTACCAGTCCAACTTTGTATCGCATTCCGAAAGAGGCTCTTTTGCTCCATCAAGAATGCTCTCCTTCATTCCCGGAATAGACTGAAGATAAAGCGTTTCTTGAATAGCCTTCCAATCGGATTCGGACACTAAAACCGCTCTGCTTCTCTTTCCCACAATTGTAATAGGAACATGAGATTCGCTTGTTTCATCTATCAGTTTATATAGATTATTTCTTGCTGCGCTTGCTGATAAAAAAGCCATAACTCACCCCCTTATTACTATATATCGTACGACATTACGTACGACACGTCAATGTTCAATCATTTCTCGGGTTATACGAAACAGCAGGTTGCGGTATAAAACCATATGCACTTTATTAAAAAGGACGGGCACAAATACTCCCGTCCTTTACCGTCTGTGATGCGGTACCGAGGCTACTGCCTGATGTCACTTAATTTGAGTAAAAACTGTTCGCTAAATCACGCAATGCTTTTGCTTGATTTTCCTGCGCTTCTCTGCAATCCGCACATACGTAGTGTTTCGCACCCATAGCTTCAACTTTCTTCACTCCTTTTTTGCTCCCGCAAATTTCACACTCGTGTCCTGAGCATGATACTCCGATAACCAAAAGAACAACAACGAATGCTGCAACAACCAATTTTTTCATATTTTCTCCTTTGAAACCTATACCAGTCTCCGTTGCATTATACTTGCCCCGTTTTTTTTTCAACTATAATACAACCGCATTTATTTATTCATTCATTTTTGGAGGAAATTCAATGAAAAAAACTGTTAAATTATTTGCAATCATTGCTATAGCTTTGAGTGCAATTTCGTGTTCTTCTATACAAAACTTGTTCGTAAAAAAACAAGTGCTTCAAAAAAAAAAGCACATCATATGCCAACGAAGCAATACCTTTGTTTGAGAAGCTTGACAACGGTGATCTCCGTGTTTCTGATGAAAAAATAATAAACCGTAATGAAATTATTTCTGATATTGAAAACTATACTTTATTCTATGACAGATATATCAGATTCATTAACAATACGGATCGTGTTATAAAGCTACTGGTGGATGAAAGACGCACTCATTACGCAGAGCAGGATCTGACATTCAAGGATATTAATCCGTCCGAAACAGTTTACTTCAAGTACTTCAATTATAATGCCTTTAGTAAATCAGACAGAGAAGCCATTATTTATATAATAGGTTGTGAATCGGAAGAAACCAAATATACAGTAATTAACGGTGACAGTTACGTATACTTAGACACGATCAAAATCAACAAAATAACAGACAACAAGTCAGTTGATATGTTTAGCAATAGGCTTTACAGCCACTATATTGAAGAAAAAAGTGCGGCCAGATACGTAAGTGATCTTCTTAAATTCAATGCTGACGCCACGTATAAGCGCTGTGTGGAAGTTAAGGTATCAGAACTTTCTGATACACAGAGAGATGAAGTGTTTAAAGCGTGTCAGCCCCTGTTTGACAAGTACAGAATTGATGACAATTCTGTTCTGCAATACAGAAGAACAATTGACATGGCAAGTGTATCATACATAATGTTGTTAGACGAAAAATATAACTGGCAATATACTCCATTTGACGGTAACCTGAACGACAATTTGGAAATCTTGGAGCGAACCATTAAACAAAAATACAATGAGCTGATCAGAAATAAGAAATAAGACTTATGTCAGTTACGAAAAATCCTTAGTTCCCATTTGAACTAAGGATTTTTTATATCTCGCTAAATCCGATATTGAATCTTTACAAGTGGGCTCAATCCCCTATCGGACGGGCCGGTATGCGATTATCCCTGAGATTCTTCATCACCTTGTAACATAGCGAAAGACTTATAAAAGTACCTATTACCCAACCCAAGGGCCATGACAACCAAATGCCGGTTGCCCCCCAAACTGTTGACGAAAGCACAAATGCCAAAGCAACTCTAAGCAAGAGATCGGTGAAAGTCGCTATCATAAAACTCCCCATATGCTCTGTTCCTCTTAATACTCCGTCGCTGTTCCATTTAACAGATATTACGCAATAAAAAGGAGCAACTATTCTTAAGAAAATACAGCCTACCTCCATAGATGCACCTTTGTTTAAAAACGCTGATAGAATTACATGCGGAAACGCCACAACTACCACAGTAATTGGAAGTGCAATGCACAAGGTTAAAATCAAGCCGCACTTCCATCCTTCGGCAATTCGTGAAACCTTTCCTGCACCAAGATTTTGTGCCGAGAAGCTTGTTATACCGTCTGAAAACGTTTTCATACCGTTCATAAGTGTATTATGAACTTTTATGGCGGCTCCGTATCCTGCCATTACCGAACTTCCAAAGCTGTTCACTACGCTCTGCACCGCAATATTCCCCACCGAAATAAAGCTTTGCTGAATCATTGAGGGCACTGCAACGCCAAGTATATGGCGCAGCATTACAAACGAAAACACAGTTGTTTTTTCGCTGCTTTTTATTGATCTGAGACGCACCAATATAACACTTAAACTCAAAATCGCACTAATTCCCTGACAAATAAAAGTAGCCCATGCTACACCTGCTACCCCCATTTTTAAAACAACCACAAAGAATATATCCATAAAGATATTCGCCGTAGATGAACACGACAAAAAGATAAATGTTGTTTTTGAATCTCCAAGTGCATTAAAGATACCGGCTGATATGTTGTATAACATCAAAAATGGCACGCCCCATATATAAATATCCAAATACAGGCTGGAATCGTACATTAATTCCTCAGGTGTATTGATAAGCTGAAGCAACCCCGTTGTAAACACAAGCCCCAAAAGCATCGTTATAAAACATATAGCGGCAGCCATTATAAATGTGGTATAAACTGCCGTTTTCAACCTGCCGTTTTCTTGAGCTCCAAAATAATGAGCCACAACTACGGAGCAGCCGATATTAATACCGGTACTTATAGCAAGGAATATAAGAGTAATCTCGTAACTGTTACTAACGGAAGCCAATGCGTTTTCGGAGATAAATCGCCCTGCAACAAAACTATCGGCGATATTGTATAGTTGTTGAAATATAACTGATCCAAAAAGCGGCAAACAAAACCGCCAAACAACCTTAATTGGATTTCCTTCCGTCAGGTTTACATTCCTCATCATTACCTCACAGGTAAAAATACATTATATTTTATTACACATTTTTTCAACGATTCTCTTTCTATCTGATGACAGAATAAAATCATAGGTTGACAGGGGGGAGTAAAACATTTGCTCAACTCTATATTAACATATCAATCAATGGCATTATAAATCTTTGT